>JAUVNZ010000149.1 GCA_030599435.1 Gammaproteobacteria bacterium
CCCATAGAGCTGCTTCAATGGAGATATACCCCATATAATAAATTAAGAAAATAAATACCAGTGTCAGTGAGCCACCAATAAGCGAGACGCATAGCATGCGACACTTGAAGGGGAGCTGACTATTATCTGTACATGTATTTTGCATATAATTACCCTCATTGATACCTATATCCGTTACTATTACTATGGTTATAGATCAAAGTCAAGAGATGGTTTGGCTGATATTACAGCTCAAACAGATATATTAGGTACAAGAAAACAGACTTATGGCGGTTATTAAAAGATCAAACTGGGTGATTGTGGACACCCATAAAATCAGCATCTAGAATTGGCTAGTTTATAAAACTACACGACTTTCGTTACGAGGTTGGAGCCCCCCCCCCATGAACAGTGGCTTTCAAATTACACTGGTAAATGAGAAAAGCGAATATGGCCCAAGTCATCAAGCTAGGGCCACCTAGCTCAACTGATACGAGTTAATCAATCAGGGTGGAGCCCCGCAATATACGTGAGATTTGATAACTCATGAGGAATTATCAATCAAGAATCGGTAGTGCTGAGAAGGGAAATAAATGGTGGACCCGCCGACTTATAGTCAATGGGTCCGGCGTGAGAATTTCCATAAGTGTAAGAATTCATAGGAAATAAATTGTGCTCCCGGAAGGGCATGGCCTAAGACCCGCCGACTTATAGTCCGAGGGTCTAACCATTAAAATTCCGGTAAGCGCATGATTTCAAAGGAATAAATGGTGGGCCTGGAAGGAATTGAACCTTCGACCTGCCGATTATGAGTCGAGTTGACTCGTCATTTTAATGGAAGAAAGTTGAAGAATTTTAAGGGGTTTTTTGATGTAAATTTCCACTTCATTCCAAACCCGAGCCTATCCCGAACCTCGGCTACCTTGTCGAACCGAAAGTGAACGTGATTTTATGGCCTCTCTGTTCTGGAGAGCCAGCCCTGACAACAAATGTCACCCGATCGAACCTGACCCGAACCCGAACAAGTACCGAAAAGATTTCAAAGATTCAATTTTGATCGGAGTCGCTCATTCTGGTGTGCTCTGGGTTCGACTGTCTGTTGCCGACCCAAAGCGAACGTTCAAAGAATTAGTTGCAAGAGTCCGCTAACACCACATAGCGGAATCGATATTTAACAGTCAAAACAGTTCTTGTTAAGGTTATGTCCTGTTGATAAGATCAGTAACTACGAAACATAAATAAATATTTGGAGGGTAAACATGATTGTCATAACAACCTTCTGGGTAGAAAGCGAATAACGCTTAATCACATTCTTCTACCCGGTTTAATAACCGGGGCATAATATGCCCCTGATGAGTAAATCAACTTGACGCCTTTATTGCGTCCGGGGTTCTTATGACTAATATTTATACTCTACCTCAACTGGGGTGGCAGCCTTTTTTTCAACAGCAACTCACTCTTGATGAATGGGAACTTTTCACAATTGCACGAATCGTTGCATTAGAACGTTCAGAAATCCATGTGCTCACAATCAATGGAAAAAAATCCTTATTGATAACGCCAGAAATGCCAGCTACAACTGTAGGTGATTGGATTTTGCTTGATAGCAATGGGAAATATCATCGCACACTCGAGCGTCTATCTTTATTTTCTCGAAAAGCAGCAGGAACAAAAGTTAAAACACAACTAATTGCCGCTAATATCGATACGGTATTTGTGGTCTGTTCGCTTAATCAGGATTTCAATCTCAACCGAATCGAACGATATTTAGTCCTTGCGAATGAAGCAGGTGTTGAACCTGTAGTCGTGCTAACCAAAGCTGACTGCTGCGATACTCCACAAGATTATGTGAAACAGGTACAAGATGCTAATCCACTACTTGAGGTCGTTACCGTAAACAGTCTTGAACCTGATAGTGTTATCAAGCTGGAAGCTTGGTGTGATGTTGGCAGAACTGTGGCTTTGCTAGGTTCATCTGGTGTAGGTAAGTCAACATTAATTAATACCTTATCAGGTAAAACAGTTCAACGGACTCATTCGATCCGAGAAGATGATGATAAAGGTCGTCATACAACTACAGGACGCTCACTTCATTTGCTTCCAGCTGGTGGTTTATTGCTGGACACTCCAGGTATGCGAGAACTTCAGTTAGCTGATTGTGAACATGGAGTTGAAGAGACATTCACGGAAATTAGTAAATTGGCAACTCAATGTAAATTCACTGACTGTCAACATCAAAGCGAACCGGGTTGTGCAATTCGAGCTGCAATTGATGCAGGAAGCATTGATGAGCGAAGATTGTCCAGTTATCTCAAGCTGGTGAGGGAACAGGCTTTTAATACAGCAACTTTAGCTGAGAAAAGAGCCCGTGACCGTGATTTAGGTCGTTACTACCGCTCAGTTCAGGCAGGAAAACGGCAACAAAACAAGGAATAAACCGATTAAAACTTATGTTCTACAAGGATGTAGCCAGGGGTTATTAAGAAAAGAAATAAGTGTATTTTTGTGAGCTTAAGCGAATGTCTGGTTATGGCCGTATATCCTCTGCCAGGATATTGGTGTGACAGGGCGTTAGTCGACCCAAAGTGGACGCTCAGAATCGAAACTCTATATTTAATCCATTGTTAGTGAATTAACACTGATGTTTCATTAAAAAGTAGCAGCTTGTAAGATTCCAGAATGAATAACCGATTCATTGTTGTGTTCCTTCTTATACAGATATCCTTGTTTGGCTGTGCTGTTACAAATGCAAACGATTTGATTCGACAGCAACGCATAGATGAAAGCCCACAATGGAATGGAGAGAACTTCCAAAACCCGGAACAGGTTCCAGATGTAGAATGGTGGCCAAGTCTAAAGATGTTCTGGAATTACTTCTTCAATAAATCAGAAGGGTTTATACCTGATTCACCACTGCATGCTGAGTCATTTGATATTTCCCAGTGGCGTGGACAACGAGACTTGCAATTAACTTGGCTGGGACACACAACCTTCCTAATAAAGATTGATGATAAAGTAATCCTGACCGACCCTATGTTCTCACCACGAGCAGGCTCCTTTGGATGGGTAAGCCCTAAGCGATATTCAAAAACGATTGCTTCAACAGACAGCCTACCTTTGATCGATGTGGTATTGATTACCCATAATCATCCCGACCATCTGGACGAGGATTCAATTAAGGCGCTAATTCCTAAGACTAGGCACTTCATCACACCCCTAGCTGTGGGCGAATTGTTGGAGGAATGGGGTGTATCGCATAAGAAGATAACTGAACTTGACTGGTGGCAGGCAAAATCCATTGATGATTTGATGATTACCGCAGCACCGGCCAAACACACTTCCGAGCGGGGAATTTTTGACAAAAACAAAACGCTTTGGGCCTCCTATAGTATTCAAGGAAAAAAACAGAAACTATATCTTAGCGGAGACTCTGGTTGGTTTAAGGGGCTATACGAGATAGGTGAACGACTGGGGCCTTTCGATGTGACCTTCTTTGAGATTGGGGCTTACAGTAATTTGAAAGGCCAGATGGAGGTCCATTACACACCTGAACAGGCAGTAATGGCACATCAGGCTGTAAGGGGTAAACTGATGGTGCCTAGCGGATGGGGCACCTTTGATTTAGGACTGTTCCCTTGGTATGAGCCGATCGAACGGTTTTCGATTTCAGCTAATCAAGCTGGTGTCGATTATCTTACACCTAAGATTGGCGAGGTAGTCAGCCATGGGCAGGTGGGTGGTCGTGATACATGGTGGAAACCATTTATAGGAGGAAAAGGGAAACAAGAAGATTGACTTTATTTAATTAGCTCAAGACAAGGTGAGACTGAGTGAAGATAAAATTTTATGGTTACAATGCTTTCTTGATTGAGACAGGCGATAAAATAATTGTCATCGATCCTGGGGCATTGTTTTTTTACTGGTTCCGATTTACCACGCTTATTCCAAAAACAGAATGGAAAAGCATTACCCATATCTTTGTTACTCATGGCGATCCTGATCATTACTGGCATGCTGACAGGGTAGCGAAAGCCTCCAATGCCCCTGTCATCTGCAACAAAACAATGGTGAGAGATGTAAATGGTAAAGCGTTAATGCTTGGGCCGCGTGATAAAGGGCTGGCATTTACGACAGAATTTAACAACCTTTATACCCTTTCCGTTGATGAAACCATTGAGATTGACGACATGTTGATCACTGGAATAAAAACAACGCATGGTGAGCTTATTCTTAAAATCGGACCATTTTCTAAAACCGTAAAGCCAGGTCCAAATGAAAGGGTGGGCTGGGGTGCAATTGGCTTTGATATTGCACTGAATGATAAAAGGATAGTTAATTTAGGTGATACGCTTTTACATGAAAAAGAATGGCAAAAGATTAATGAGCCTGATGTATTGATGATACCCATTGGTGGAAAGGCGATTCATAATACTATGGATGTAAAAGAAGCCGTACAAGCGGTCAAAATCATGCGCCCAAAATTGGTGATTCCCTGTCATTATAACTGCCCGGCATTTTTCACTAAAACATATAACCCTGCAGATGATGAACTATTTAAGCGGGAAGTGGAAATGACAGGATCGAAATGCGCTATTTTAGATATGGGTGGTTCAATCGATTTAACTGATGAATAATAACGTCAAAACATGGTTGAGTTTAGTTGTGCGCATGTCATTATTTGCTGTTGCACTCCTCTGGCCAGCGGGAACCTGGCAATGGTGGGAAGCGTGGGCGTTGGTTGGCCTGTGGACTATCTATGGAGTTGTTACTGTCCATTATTTATTACAACACGATCCCGCATTGCTTGCAGAAAGGATGAAGTTTGTGCCACTACACAAGGAGC
>JAUVNZ010000382.1 GCA_030599435.1 Gammaproteobacteria bacterium
AAGTGTGATTTCCCAGCCCTGAGCTTCACAAAGCTGACGTACGATTGCCAAACCGAGGCCACTGCCGCCGGTCATTAAATTTCGGGATTCTTCTAACCGATAAAAAGGGCGAAATACTCTTTCGCGTTCTTCCTTCGGGATACCGGGTCCTCGATCTAAAATGGTAATTAAAGGAATATCATCCTGTCGGGTTAATTGAACAGTCACAGGCTTATTGTTGCCGTAGCGCATACTGTTCTCTATCAGGTTGTGTAAGATTCGTAACAAACTTTGTTTTGCGAGAGGAAAGAGCCAGCTAGTATTCAAAGTTTCATTTATTTGAAATTCGGTTCGAGATTCACTTTCTGGATGTTGTGTCTGCCATTCAGCATCAATTTGTGCAACTAATGTTGAGAGTAGCAGAATCAAATCTTGTTCCTGCAATGGTTCTTTTTTCTCCACGCCGCGAGCAAGTAATAACGACTGCTCAAGGAGTTGTTCCATGTCTTCTATATCACCTTCAAACTCCTGAAGAAGTGAAGCATCAATGGCATCGGCGTTAATTTCCAGAGCAAGGCGTATACGTGTAAGTGGAGTTCGTAAGTCATGAGAAATTCCGGCAAGCAGCGTTGTTCTGTTTTCCAGCAGCTCAGAAACTTCATTCGACATTCGGTTGAAGTTACGTGCCAGGGTATTTATTTCATTGGGACCTTTATTTTCAGGGACGAGTGACTTCTTTCCTTTTCCCACTGCCGTTGTAGCTGCAGAAAGTAAAGCAAGGGGGCGCGATAAACGTCTTGCTATGATTAGAGCCGCACTGATAGCCAGAACAAAAATCGCAATAGAGATAGCCAATAGTGCAATGGGTGGTCGGGCACCAATACGTTGTTCTGAAAAACCAACTCGCAGTGTTTGGTCACGTACCAGGATGTCGATCCAAATCCAGTCAGGTTGTAGTTTATCAGTACCAAAAGTAATTTTGGATGATTTACCAATGCGTGTCTCCAGCGCTTGTTGTAACAACTGCTGATAAATATAAAATTTCTTGCGAGCCGATACCGTGAGCGAATGTTCAGTTTTGAATAACTTGATGCCGTGGGCATTAATTAATTCTTTCTCAAAATCCGGGCGAGTTTCTGGTGGTAATTCCGTCCAGGTTTGTGCTGAGAGTACCAGCAGTGCAGCAAGATCATCGGCAGACCGTTTACCAACGGGTATTAATACAAAATAGGCCGTGCTTGCCAGAATAACGATCGAGAGTAACAAAAGACTAATTATTAACGTCGATGCTGTTTTGAAGAAGAGAGTATTTGGAAGGTTCATCAATTAATCACTTATTTGAATTCGTGTCGGGAGTAAAACGGTATCCTTCTCCCCAGACAGTGCGAATGAAACGGGGTTTTGCACTGTTCTTTTCTATTTTATGGCGTAAGCGAGTAATACGAACATCGACACTTCGGTCGAAGGGATCATTATCTCCTCTATTGATCATATCCATTAGTTGTTCACGATTGAGTACACGGTTCGGATGTTCTACCAAAACAATCAATAGCGCCATTTCGCCGCTGGTTAGCATTACTTCCTCACCATCTCGTAACAGTATTCGTTCTTCCATATTGAGTTTGAATTCCCCGAACTGAAAAACATGTTCCGGTGCAGCTTCTGCCACAGTATTCGATAAGCTATTTGTTTCTAAATTTTCTGCGGTAGAGATTGTAGGATTGCCTCGACGTAGTACCGCACGAATGCGTGCCAGCAACTCACGAGGATTGAAAGGTTTAGCCAGGTAATCATCTGCACCAACCTCAAGACCAATAATTCGATCTACTTCATCACCTCGAGCTGACAAGATAATAATCGGGGTGGTTTCTTGCTGTCGTATGTTGCGCGCTAGCGATAAGCCATCTTCA
>JAUVNZ010000312.1 GCA_030599435.1 Gammaproteobacteria bacterium
CGCGTATTGCACATCAGAATATTCTCCTTCCAATATATGGATGACTAATTCGTAACCACTATTTAAAACGATAGCTTAGAGTGTGAAACTATTCTACTGAAAAACTATTGTGTGTTAGATCAGGGTCTGCCTTCTCGACACAACATCAGCTTAAGAGTCTGTTGGGTGTAGATGGTGCGACATCGAGAGATAATAATGAAGCAATTGAGCCCGGTGCTAGAGTTAGTAATTTTGCATATACGGAAAATAATTAGTCCTAATGAGGTCCAGTTGCCACGGTCGAAACGATTCTTGAGGAACCAGATTAGGTAACCTTCTCATTTTGTGATCTTGGCTTTAGGTGCCTTCCTGCCACGAGCTCAGATAGGCCTGTTGCTCTGCGGTGAGTTTATCAATGGCGATGGCCATGGCATCTAACTTTAAACGGGCAACTTCGTTGTCGATCGCTGCTGGTACAGTATGCACATCGGCACTGAGTTGACCAGCATTTTGCGCTAAGTGTGTTACGCATAATGCTTGATTTGCAAAACTCATGTCCATTACAGCGGCGGGGTGTCCTTCGGCTGCCGATAGATTTACCAAACGCCCTTCAGCGAGTAAACGTAAAGTGCGGCCATCGGTAAGTTTGTATTCATCCACATATTGGCGTGGTCTATGTTTAGAGATAGCCATCTCTTCCAGTGTAGGGATATTGATTTCCACATCGAAGTGACCAGAGTTGGCCATGACACAGCCATCTTTCATTACTTCAAAATGTGCCTTGTCAACCACGTGTTTGTCTCCAGTCGCAGTAATGATGAAGTCACTTTGTTTGGCGGCTTCAACGAGTGGCATGACATGGAAGCCATCCATGTTAGCTTCTAATGCACGCAATGCATCTACTTCGGTAACAATAACCTTTGCACCCAGACCACGCGCACGCATAGCGATACCTCGGCCACACCAACCATAACCAACAACGGTAAACATTCTGCCGGCGAGCAGAATATTGGTCGCACGAATCACGCCATCCAATGTGCTTTGTCCCGTACCATAACGATTATCGAACAGGTGTTTGGTATAGGCATCATTAACGGCAATAATTGGATACTGCAGGGCTTTATCCCTGGCCATAGAACGTAGACGGATAACACCGGTCGTGGTTTCTTCAGTACCGCCAATGATGTCCTCTAACAGATCTTTATGGTGTTGATGAAGTGTGCTGACTAAATCCGCACCATCATCCAGGGTAATCTGCGGCCGATGCGCTATTACGGCTTCGACATGTTGGTAATAGCGATCCTTATCCTCCCATTTAATGGCATAAGTCGGGACTTCATAATGATGCACTAAGGCCGCAGCGACATCGTCCGGGGTACTTAATGGATTGCTTGCGCATAAAACAACCTGCGCACCACCGGCCTTGAGAGTACGGGCCAGGTTTGCAGTCTCCGTGGTGACGTGTAGACAAGCACCAATACGAAGACCTTGTAGTGGCTTCTCCTGACTAAACCGATCCATCAAGTCACGAACCACGGGCATTTCACTCAGCGCCCAGTTGATTCGTTCCTTTCCTTGCTCCGCAAGATTTATATCTTTGATGTCGTATTCCATGCGGTTCTCCGTTTAGGATAGATACGAACTAAATTCATTATAGGCTGCCATTGAAAGTATAGTGGTATCCGCAAAGGGGTCTATAATAAAAATATGCGGGGCTTGCTTTTGTATCATATGCCGCATGGGTGGTTGAGGGTCGGGATATTATTGGTCATAATTTTAATAAGAATGAGACTGCATTATGCTTCAGATAAAACGCCTTGTTTTAGATGTACTGAAACCCCATCAGCCGGACGTGTTGGAGTTTGCGCGTGCCATTGCTGCTCAAGTAGAAGACAGTTGTGTAAAACTTAAGGTGCTCGAAATGGATGATAAAACAGAAACCCTGGAACTTATCGTCGAGGGTTCAAATTTAAAGCTAGATACAATTGTCTCCGCGATTAATGAAATGGGTGGTTCACTGCATAGCGTAGACGGTGTGGAAGTGATGAATGTGGAAGAAGAATAGTCTTAACCAACTAATAACTCATTGAGTTACGTTCACTAGAGTTACCATCTCCATGCCATTCGAACCATTTCGACGCATCCAACAATTCGTTTTCATCAGTCAATCATACGACATCGCCCGTCGCTATTTTGTGGTGAACAGTTTTGACGGTGCCCTTACCATGCTGGGTTTGTTATTGGGATTCCATGTTAGCAAGGGTGTAGATCTGGAAGTTGCCATACCTGCCTGTTTAGGTGCTGCTATCGCGCTGGCCATGAGTGGTCTCACTAGCGCCTATTTGAGCGAAAAGGCAGAACGAAAAAGGGAGTTCAAAAAACTCCAGGATGCCATGGTTTCCGATCTCAGCGGTTCCGCACAAGATAAGGAATCGCGCTGGGTGCCTATTTGGGTAGCGTTGATCAATGGACTGTCACCACTATTGATGTCATTGATTATCATCACGCCCCTGTGGCTGGTACAGCTGGGATTTGAACTGCCACTCGGCCCATTTGAATCGGCAATTGGCGTTGCCTTTGGGTTGATCTTTCTCCTCGGTATTTTTCTGGGGCGAGTTAGTGGAACGTTTTGGCTGTTTTCTGGACTACAAACACTGGCCATTGCCTTGATTACGACATTCTTGATTTACGTCATCGCCTGATCGTTATCTTGTTTGCCTAAGTTGTGTGTATAACAA
>JAUVNZ010000299.1 GCA_030599435.1 Gammaproteobacteria bacterium
ACTTGTTTTTACAATAGGAGATCATTCAATGGCTTTGTTAGATCAAACGGGTCGCTATTCTGACCTGACCTTAGACGAAGATACCTTGCTTGCCGACGGCAAACACATTCTGGTGGCTTACACCATGGAGCCTGCTGAAGGTTATGGTTATCTGGAAGCAGCTGCTCACTTTGCCGCTGAATCTTCAACCGGTACTAACGTTGAGGTTTCTACCACTGACGACTTTACCAAGGGTGTTGACGCACTGGTTTACTCTATCGATGAAGCCGAAGGCATCATGAAGATTGCTTATCCGAACGAACTGTTCGACCGTAACGTCATTGATGGCCGTGCCATGATCGTTTCTTTCCTGACTCTGGCTATTGGTAACAACCAGGGCATGGGTGATATCAAGAACTCTCAAATGTTCGATTTCTACGTTCCACCTAAAATGCTGCAGCTATTTGACGGTCCTTCAATGGATATCTCTGACATGTGGCGTATGCTGGGTCGCCCAGTTGAAAACGGTGGTTACATCGCTGGTACAATTATTAAGCCTAAATTGGGCCTGCGTCCTGAACCATTTGCTGAAGCGGCTTACCAGTTCTGGCTCGGTGGTGACTTCATCAAGAATGATGAGCCACAGGGTAACCAGGTTTTCTGCCCAATGAAAAAGGTTATTCCTTTAGTTGCTGATGCAATGAAGCGTGCACAGGACGAAACAGGTGAAGCTAAATTATTCTCTGCCAACATCACAGCTGATGACCACCATGAGATGTGTGCTCGTGCTGACTATGTTCTGGAAACTTTTGGCGAAGATGCGCATAAAGTTGCTTTCCTGGTTGACGGTTATGTTGGCGGCCCTGGCATGGTAACGACTGCACGTCGTAACTACCCTGGTCAATACTTGCATTATCACCGCGCTGGTCATGGTGCGGTAACTTCACCATCATCTAAGCGTGGTTACACTGCTTACATCCTGGCGAAAATGTCTCGTCTGATGGGTGCTTCTGGTATCCACGTGGGCACAATGGGCTACGGTAAAATGGAAGGTGGAAAAGAAGATAAAATCATCGCTTACATGATCGAACGTGATGAGTGTCAGGGTCCTGTCTACTTCCAGAAATGGTATGGCATGAAACCAACTACGCCAATCATCTCTGGCGGTATGAATGCACTGCGTCTGCCAGGCTTCTTTGAGAATCTGGGTCATGGTAACGTTATCAACACTTCAGGCGGCGGTTCATACGGTCACATCGATTCTCCTGCAGCGGGTGCGATATCTCTACACCAGGCATACGATTGCTGGAAGCAGGGTGCCGATCCTATCGAATATGCGAAAGAGCACAAAGAGTTTGCTCGCGCCTTCGAGTCATTCGAGCACGATGCTGATGCATTGTACCCAGGATGGAGAGACAAACTGGGCGTTCACAAGTAAGCGAACGTTTTACGCATGTAGAAATGGAAAAAAGCCCCTGCATGCAGGGGCTTTTTTTTAAAGAAATTATAACCTACGAAAATTAGTGGTATTTCAAACAGGAAATGGCATATGAGCAATCAAGACCACAACATCGATATCGAACAATACAAAGTCGAACAGGAACCTTATTACGAGCAGCTGGGTAATGAAGTGGCTCTGTACGCGGCAGCGTATGAAGCCCGATTGCCGGTAATGATAAAAGGCCCTACCGGCTGTGGTAAGTCACGTTTTATCGAGCACATGGCCTGGAAACTACAGAAGCCATTAATCACAGTCGCCTGTAATGAAGACATGACTGCCTCGGATTTGGTTGGCCGTTATTTGCTTGATGCTAATGGTACCCGCTGGTTGGATGGCCCATTAACAACAGCTGCCCGCATAGGTGCAATTTGTTATCTCGATGAAATCGTCGAAGCTCGACAAGACACGACGGTAGTTATTCATCCATTAACTGATCACCGTCGCCAATTACCGTTAGACAAAAAAGGCGAACTGATTGATGCGCATCCTGATTTCCAACTCGTCATTTCTTATAACCCCGGCTATCAAAGTTTGATGAAAGATCTGAAACAATCCACCAAGCAGCGTTTTACCGGTATGGATTTTGATTACCCTTCTGCCAAGCTTGAAGCCAGCATTGTTGAAAAAGAAACTGGCATCGATGCAGAGACTGCCATGAAACTGGTCAAGATTGGTGAGGCGGCACGTAACCTTAAAGGCCATGGCCTTGATGAAGGTATTTCCACGCGCTTGTTAACCTACGCGGCCACTTTAATAAATAAAGGCATTGCACCTACAGATGCCTGCCGCATGGCGCTGGTGCGTCCTATTACCGATGATGCAGATATCCGTAGCACCCTGGATCATGCTATTGATGCAATTTTTGCATAACACTTAAGTACATAATTCATTATGAGTCTGGCTGCACCGGATAAAGAAATTAGCACTGAGCTTAGTGTCGAGATGCAGGCATTTCGGGATGAGCTGAAATGTGGCTTTAAAGACCTGGACGATGTTTTTGTCGACTGCATGACAGGTGCGCTGGCAGTACTTTCCAATGAAGGAATCAAAGACTACCTGAAAGGCGCTTCGTTAATTTGCATGATTGGTCGTGGCTTTGAACCGGTGCTGGTCTATCTGGAAGACATGCCCGGCGTTGCAAAACGGCTCGGTGAATCTACCCTGTCGTTGGTTTCACAAACTGTCTGGGATATGTCCCGTACACCCAATGGCAAAGCCATTCCACCTTTTTTAAATACCATTGCTGAGGCGGCACGTCGACTCGGTAGTGAAGAGCAGCTGAAGCACTACATCGAAATTATAATCGACATGATGGAGCGCACGACCGGTTCTGTTCACGGTTTTC
>JAUVNZ010000372.1 GCA_030599435.1 Gammaproteobacteria bacterium
AAATGGCTGTGTGTTGATGATGACACTGTCAGTCTGTTGTATCTCAGACAACGTAAATTGCTGCATACTCTGACGCAGCGCGGGCATGCAGCCCAGAACAAATTGCAACTCTTTAATGACGAAGAACATTCGCTTCCTAAACGATGGTATAAAGTTTTAAAAGTTCTACGCCAGAACCCTGAATGGCAATATACTTCTTCAACTGACGTGGAATATCAGAAATCACAGGCTCAGGTTATAGACTGGTTATTAAGCGAAAAAAAAGAATGAAACGCTCTGTATGTGCCCAGCATGAAGCTGAGTTGATAAAACGTGATGTGAACCAGTTATCGCTGTTTGGTTTCACTGCGCGCGTACCGTGGGGTCGGAGTCAATTTATCTGACAACGGGTCTTTATAAATAGGCTGGTTTACTAAATTGACTCCGACCCCTGAGTTACCGAATAAAAGGCAGTACTTGCCCCCGATAAACACAAATTGTTTCTATTATTAATCAATGACTTTTATTACTGATATTGTTTCCACAAACGTTCACCAGACCCAGATCTCAGCTATCAAGGATATGGCTATGCGTAGCGCCAGGATTGAGGGTGCTGTTTCACTCACCTGGGGACTGCCGTCTTTTCGTACACCGGAGTATATCCGTCAGGGTATCAAACAGGTTCTGGATGAAGATATTGATGCCGGCAAATATACCTTACCCGATGGCCTGTCTGATTTGCGTCAATTAGTGGTAGCAGAACACAAAAAAAAGACCGGTATCACGCTTGATGCTGATGAGAATGTAATGATCAGCGCCGGTAATATGCAGGCTTTGAACACGCTGTTTCATACCATGCTTGATCCAGGTGATGAGATCATCCTGACCGACCCGTGTTTTGCATCGCATATCCAGCAGATTAATTTATTCTCAGGTAAACCGGTTTACTGGCCACTGGATGAAAACAATAACTGGTCTCTGGATGTTGATTTATTACCTGATTTGATCACGGACAAAACTCAGGCGATTGTTCTCGTCAGCCCATCAAATCCTACTGGAAAAATATTTTCCAAAGATGAATTAATCCGTGTTGGTGAAATCGCCAGACAACATAACATATTGATCATTATTGATGATCCGTATAGTGACTTTGTTTATGACAACAGGAATAAATATTTTAATCTGGCCAGTGTTGAAGATCTTAAAGAACACATTGTTTACCTGTATTCATTTTCAAAATCTTATGCCATGAGCGGCTGGCGACTGTCCTATATGGTAATGCCTGCTGAGTTGAAACGAGAAGCTCTCAAAGTACACGATGCAACCATGATTTGTGCGCCGCGTATTTCCCAGTTAGCAGGTATTGTTGCTTTAAGCCAGCCATCCGATCATAAACAGGAATTTGAAACAATCCTGGCTAGTCGCAGAGAACTAATCTGCCAGAGACTCGATAATGTGCCGCATGTTTTTTCTAGTCAAAAACCCGAAGGTGCATATTATGTTTTTCCAGAAATAGTTGCTGCCCATACAGGTTCGAAAGCATTTGCAGTTGATTTGCTAAACAACACCAGGGTTGCGGTCACCCCGGGCAGTGCATTTGGACCTTCGGGTGAACATCATGTGAGGATGGCATACTGTGTCGATGAAGACACAATCAATCTGGCATTTGACCGGATTGAAAAATATTTTAAAGGCTGATTATTAGAGATCAGGCGGCCGGTTAAATCTCCTGGGGTTCTATTTTCCGCAACTTGCTGCGATCCATTCCTCGTTACCATGCTCCTGCGTGGTAATGCATACTGTGTTTAAGCAATCATAGGTATGGGTTCCCACGCAGAGCATGGGAACCAGAGAAAATTCAAAATCTTTTTACCGCAGAGGCGCGGAGACGCTGAGAAAATCTTGTATTGTTAACTACGCCGTAGGCGAACTTAACAAAATAAAACTCTGCGTCTCTGCGGTGAAATGCTTTTTAGTTTTTAATAAGCTTCACAAGCAACGGGTCAAATTTAACTATTCCCTAAAAGAAGAATCACCAACAATCTCTCTTATTCCTTCA
>JAUVNZ010000090.1 GCA_030599435.1 Gammaproteobacteria bacterium
TCTATTTCATCATCAGCCGTTAACATAAGCTGTCTCCCCTGTTTGCAATCCTGTTTGCAACCCTGTTATTGAAAATTTCATTTTTAATGTTTTTGTTTTTATTGTCCCAGGACGTTAGTAAAAACTATACCCTTTAGTGCATGACTTTAGTGTTTTGATATTGCTGTCAGGATGACAGTAATTAATAATATCGTTAGCCCACCCTACGAATCTGCGTTCAGGCAACACTCTTTATTAGCTCTTCACTAATATCAATTTCCTGCTGTGATTTTTCCTGTGATGACTTTTCCCGTGTTGACTTTTTATGGGGCAAGGCTTCCAGCAATAACGATGCTGACATTTTTTTTGGTATCTTCAGCCCCATTAACTGCAATACCGTGGGTGCAATATTAGCCAGACCTCCATCACTGGAAAGCCGCCATATTTGTTCATCGACAATCATACACGGTACTGGATACGTGGTATGTTGGGTATGCGGTTCACCTGTTGCAGGGTCTACCATCTCTTCGCAGTTACCATGATCTGCAGTCACTATAATGGAATATCCGGCATCACTGGCGCTTGTTAATACTCTTCCGGTTTCAGTGTCGAGTGTTTCCACCGCTTTGATCACTGCGTCTTCAACGGCGGTGTGACCGACCATATCACCGTTAGCAAAGTTGACCACGATAAATGCGTATTCATCAGACTCAACAGCATCAATCACCGCATCAGCCACCGCGCCGGCACTCATCTCCGGTTTTAAATCATAGGTAGCGACTTTAGGTGATGGCAATAACTTGCGGGTTTCACCCGGTAACGGCTGATCACCACCGCCATTAAAGAAATAGGTTACATGGGCAAATTTTTCTGTTTCAGCACAATGAAAATGTTTTAGTCCGGCTTTAGTTAACTGTTCAGCCAGGGTTACCCTGGGTATGTCATGTTCAAACGCATAAGGCATGCCCAACATATGATCGTACAACATCATGCAGTACACACTGGCGCGGGCTGTGTCACCACGTTCAAAATTATCGAAATATTTACAGTCAAGTGCTGCCAGTAATTGCCTTGGCCGGTCTTTGCGAAAATTAAAAAAGATTAACGGATCGCCGTGCTTTATCTTTTCAGCTTCGGGCATACGCACCGGGCTGATGAACTCATCACTTTCGTCGCGTGCGTAGGCATTTTCAATCGCTTCCTGTGCATTGTTTGCCTGGTAGCCTTCGCCAAAAAGCAGCGCACGCCAGGCTTTTTCTGTACGATGCCAGCGCTTGTCTCTGTCCATCGCATAATAACGTCCCATCACTGTTGCAATGCAACCACCGGCTGAGTGCAAGGCTGTTTCCAGTTCAGGCAGGTAATCCAGGGCTGAACGAGGTGCTGTATCCCGGCCATCGGTAATCATGTGCAACATGGGTTTTGCACCCTGCTGTTGACACATTTTTATCAATGCCAGCAAATGATTGATGTGACTGTGTACACCGCCATTGGAAACCAGCCCGGAAATATGAAGCGGACGATTATGCTCTTTTGCCCGTGACATGGCTTCGATCAGCATCGGGTTTTGGTAAAACTCGCCGCTGTCTATCTTGTTATTGAGCTGCACCAGATCCTGTTCTACGATCATACCGCTGCCCATTGTCATGTGGCCGACTTCGGAATTGCCCATCTGTCCATCAGGCAAACCAACGGCGGCTCCCGATGAATTGATCAGTGTATGCGGGTTAGTTGCAAACCAGTGGTCGAAATTCGGTGTTTTCGCCAGTGCAACGGCGTTATGTCTGGCGCTAATATTAACGCCAAAACCATCCAGTATGGCCAGCAAGACCGGTTTGCGTGGCACCAGCTTAGATTTAGATTTGTTCATAGTATTAATCACTCAACGACGTATCAATCAAGATTGATGTCAATAATAATCCTGTCATCTAACGCCTGGTTGCGCGTCAGGTTCTGGCATCGCGGAACAAGTTTATTCAGTATATCCTTATACTTCTCCCCTTCGGGGCTTACGTGAAAAATTGTTCCAAACAATTTTTTCCGCTCCTACAGGTCTGGCACATGCTCGTAGGAGCGGACCAGAAATATGATCTGGTGTTCCGCGATTTTTTAAAGTTTCCAGATATCCTTGTTATATTCCTGCATGGTTCTATCTGTTGAAAAGTATCCACTACAGGATGTATTGAGTATGCTTTTGTGTATCCAGCTCTCTCTGTCGCGATAACATGCTGCAGCATTTTCCTGAGCATCGACATAACTGCGAAAATCTGCAAGAGTTAACCAGTGGTCATGCGGACTGCGTATTGAGGCGGTAATATCATGAAATATATTGGGTTCAAACAGATTGAAGTGGCCACTTTCCAGCAAACTCATCACCGCATGAAGATCGGGGTCATTTTCAATAAAACTTTGCGGATCGTAGTGATGTTGCATTTCAGCTACTTCATCGGCTTTGAGCCCAAACAGGAAGAAGTTCTCTTCACCTACATGTTCGAGTATTTCGATATTAGCACCATCATAGGTACCGATGGTCAGCGCACCATTCATCATGAACTTCATGTTACCGGTACCCGAAGCTTCCTTACCTGCGGTTGATACCTGTTCTGATAGATCTGTGCCGGGGCAAATAATCTCCATTGCTGACACATTATAGTTGGGTAAAAATGCCAGTTTCAATTTTGAGTTAACATCCGGATCACTGTTGACAATTTCAGCCACATTGTTGATCAGTTTAATTATCAGCTTCGCCATGTGGTAACCCGGTGCTGCTTTACCGCCTATTAACACATTACGTGGTGTCCAGTTTTTTGTGTCACCATTTTTTATGCGGATGTATAGATGTATAACATGTAATACATTGAGCAATTGTCGCTTGTATTCATGAATACGTTTTACCTGCACATCGAACATGGCGTCGGGATTGAACTCAACACCACTGTTTTCAAGAACCAGTTCAGCCAGTCGTTTTTTGTTCGCCTGTTTAATAGCAAACCATTTCTGATGGAAGTCCTGATTATCCGGACTGGCACATTCTTTCAGATAATGGATATGACTCAGGTCAGCCACCCATTCATAACCTATATGCTGAGTGATCAGCTGAGTCAGCTCTGGATTGGCACGCGCTATCCAGCGCCTTGGTGTGACTCCATTGGTTTTGTTATTGAATTTGTCCGGCCACAGTTCATAGAAATCCTTAAATAAACCACTGCACAATAAGTCCGAATGCAACCTGGCAACACCATTCACAGAAAAACTACCGACGATAGCGAGATAGGCCATACGCACCTGTTTATTATCGCCTTCCTCAATGATTGACATTCTTGCCTGTCGGTCGTTATCTCCCGGCCACTTGAGTGCAACATCGTGTAAAAACAGTTTATTAATCTGGTAGATAATTTCCATCAGACGCGGCAATAAGCGCTGCATCAGGGTAACGGGCCAGCGCTCCAGTGCTTCTGGAAGCAAGGTATGATTTGTATAAGCCATGGTTTTTGTGGTGATGTCCCATGCCTCATCCCACAACAGATTTTTTTCATCCAGCAGTATTCGCATCAACTCAGCGACAGCAATGGTCGGGTGGGTATCGTTCATCTGGAACACATTGAACTCTGCAAAAGACGAATAGTCCGTACCATCGGTTTCCTCCCACAACCTGAACACGTCCTTGAGGCTGGCTGAGGCAAGAAAATACTGTTGTCTAAGTCTCAGTTCTTTACCGTTTTCGCTGGCATCATTCGGATACAGTACCATTGAAATGTGTTCAGCATCATTTTTAGCTTCCACCGCATCTGAGTAACTGCCCGCATTAAACTCATCCAGATTAAAAACTTTTGTTGCTGTTGCCTTCCACAGGCGGAGGGTATTGATGGTATCGTTGTTATAACCGGAAACAGGCATATCGTAGGGAATAGCGACAACATCATTGGTATCAGCCCAGCGCACTCGATCAATACCGTCCTTATCTTTGTAATGTACAGTGCGACCACCAAAATGAATCAGCTGTTCGTATTCGGGGCGTGACACTTCCCACGGATTACCATCTCGTAACCAGTGATCCGGTTCTTCAACCTGATAACCATTTTCTATATGCTGACGGAACATGCCATATTCATAACGAATACCATAACCAATCACCGGCAGTTTAAGCGTGGCGCAGCTGTCCATAAAACAGGCTGCCAGCCTGCCAAGACCGCCATTTCCCAGACCGGCATCGGGCTCTTCCTGCATCAGGTCTTCAAGTTCAACCGAAAATTCCTGCAGTGCTTGACGTGTTTCTTTTTCAATATCAAGATTCAGCAAATGATTGCCCAGTGCACGGCCAATCAGGAATTCCAGTGACATATAATAGGCTTTGCGAACACCGGGTTGTTTGTGGCGCTGCCAGGTATGGTTCCAACGGGCCATAATGCGGTCACGAATAGTCAGTGACAGTGCTTCATAAATATAAAAAGGCACACAGCCTAGAAAATGCCCAAGATGATTTCTAAGATAACGATGAAAACCTTCAGACAATGAACGGCTGTCCGCCTGCAATGGCTCCATATCGGGAATTTTACTGGTATCTACCCAGTTCTTTTTTTTCATAGTTTTTTCTCTTTGGGTTTAATCTCTTTACGCTGGTTTAGCGTAACTACTCAAGGTGAATAGTTTACAGTTTTAAGTTGTAAGTTGTAAGTTGTAAGTTTTTAAGACTTAAAACTTGAAACTTACAACTTACAACTTAAAACTTATAACGAGGTTATTTTTGGTACAGCTGCTGATATTTTCTTGCACTTAACTCCCAGCCCAGTTCCTGCAACATGGCTGTTTCACAAAGCTGTTGCCACTGTTTTGGCTTTTTGTATATTGTCAGTGCATTTTTGATTGCCAACAAAAAAGCTTCAGCACTTGCATCATAAAACACAAAACCATTGGCCGTTTTATCTTTTAACGCCAGAGGTGTTGCATTTATTACCGTATCGGCCAGTCCACCGGTGAAATTTACTACAGGTGGGGTACCATAACGCAGACTGTACATCTGGTTTAGACCACAGGGTTCAAAACGTGATGGCATAATAAAAAGGTCACATCCTGCCTCAATTTGATGTGCAAGATCTTCAGAGTAACCAATGTGTACGTGAAGCCTTGTCGGGTATTCGTCTGCCAATGTTTGCAAATCTGCTTCATAGAGCATGTGTCCCGAGCCCAGTATGATTACCTGTGCATCAGTCGTGCTGAAAAGCTCCGGTAACATGGCGGTAATCAGGTCTACGCCTTTCTGCTCGACCAGCCTGCCGACAAATCCCAGTAAGGGCGCCGCTTTTTTAGACACGCCGGCCTTTGTTGATCCGACATGGGGTAACCCTGACTTCTTCAATAAATCATTTTTATTGGCTAATTTAGCTTTAAGCCAGGACTGCCTGGTCGCATTTTTATTAAAACTATAGTTTTGAAAAATATGGCTGTCTGTCTTCGGATTCCAGATATCAAGATCAATACCATTGAGGATACCACTAAGCTTGTCACCCAGATTATTTAGCACACCTTCAAAGCGATAACCGAATTCAGGCGTACAGATTTCTCTGGCATACGTTGGACTCACTGTGGTGACATTATCGGAGAAAACCATACCCGCTTTAAGCATGGAAAAACCACCATAAAATTCAACATAATCCGGCGACCACCATTCGGGTGGCAAAGCCAGTGAAGTAAAATCAGCCTGAGAAAAGTGGCCATCATAAGCCAGGTTATGAATGGTGAAAACAGTCTTCGGGCGTGGATGGAACATGCTCAGGAAAGCGGGTACCAGCCCGGTTTGCCAGTCATGGCAATGCACCACCTCAGGCCTCCAGTCGGTGCCCGGTATGCCTTTTGCCAGTTGCGCGACCGCGCGGCTGAACACGGTAAAACGTTCTGCATTGTCCGGCCAGTTAAAACCGTCCGAGTGTACGTAGGGATTACCCGGTCTGTCGAACAGGGTTGGCACATCAATCAAATATAAATAATCGCCAAGGCTTTCCTGGTGTGCCTGTAAAACACGAACCCGATGGGTAACACCGATGCCCGGCAGGTCCATGTAACCAATTTCTTTGAGTGAATCTACCCCGGCCAGTACATCCCGGTATGCAGGCAGCACCAGCCTGACATCATCACCAAGCTGGCTCAATGCAACAGGTAAGCTGTGTACAATATCACCCAGACCACCTGTTTTAATAAAGGGGAACGCTTCACTGGCAGCAAATAAAATATTCAATCGCTTGTCTTCTCCAGAAATAATGCGGCTAATGGAGGCAGAGTCAGGGTCAGGGTTTGTTCAAAACCATGTTCCTGCTGAGGCTGGCTGTTAACCTCACCAGCATTACCAACATCCGTGCCACCATACCAGGCCGCATCAGAATTAAAGACTTCTTTATAAGTTCCGGCTTCCGGCACACCGAGAACATAATCTTCCAGCGCTACGGGTGTAAAGTTAAACAGACATATTATAGATTTTTGTCGATCACGGCGTATAAAGGCCAGCACGGAATTATCAACATCATCACAACTGAGCCACTGAAACCCCTGATGATCAAAATCATAGGCATGCATCGCCGGGGTATTACGATAAATTTTATTAAGATCACAGATCAGATTGAACAGGCCTGCATGTTTGTCCATGCCGGAGACAACCCAGTCCAGTGACTTACTTTCACTCCATTCATCCCATTGACCAAACTCGCCACCCA
>JAUVNZ010000345.1 GCA_030599435.1 Gammaproteobacteria bacterium
CCACAATCGATTTTGAATGTGAATCTGGAGATGGCATTCCCATTGAAGAACGTGAAGCCTATGAAGTGCGAGGTGTTCGCGGACGTTTTGGCGATGTGTGTTGGGCACCAGTGAACGCCCCAGTATGCAATCCGGCGTTTGATGTTTCTCCGGTTGACAATGTAACAGCCTTTATTTGTGATAAGGGCGTTTTTACCCAGGAAGTGTTAAAAAAAGGTGCACTTAAAAATTTATAATTCCAGGTAAATGATTGAGCCCAGTTGTATAGAAAGGGGACGGAGGAATTAAAAAAAATATTATAAGAATAAGTTATTGAATCTTAATAAAAGCACTTAACAAATAACTCCAGCAGACAGTCTAAATCGGCACTTGTTTTACTTTCGCAAAAACGTGCCACTTTAGTCCGCCGCTGCGCATGACGTTGAACGTCTGCATTCAGAAATATAGTTTAGAAATAATAGTATTAACAAAAGGCAGCTTCTGGCCGAAAGCAGACGTGATCATACCCCGTCCACAGTGGCGGGGTTTTTTATTTTATAATTTCACCACATTCGCTTTTGCATACCTTTAACCCCATTTTTTATGCACCTTATGCCTCGTACTCACTTTTACCTTACTAAGGAGTATCCTTTTTTTTATTTTCATAATTGCCACAAAATGCCTTGTCTATGGGGCAACCCCTCAACAAGAAGCCGTATATACGTAAGCAGTTTACATTTTTATGATAATTTATCGTTGTAAAATAGGTGGAGTCCATATACGGACATTGGTCACGACAGTTGACGAAACACATTAATAACCTATAGTTATTAATACAATACCTGCAATGCGTATGTGTTGTATGCAGTTTCTACATACTTATACAGTTGGAATAAAGGAATACTTCAGTGCAAGAGATAGGAATCCGACAAGAAATTGCTGATGTAAAAGAACGAATTACACCATCGTTAATCCTAGTCGGTTTGTTTGCTCTGCTACTGGGTGGTGTGGTCTATATCATTGACCGCCCTCCCGAACGTATCTATTTTCTCCACGAAACTTTTAGCCTGTATGTACATGGACAGCACCACTTCGGGGTAATAGGAAACAGCCTACCGACATTTGCCCATGTCTTTGCGTTGATCTTGATTACCGCTGGGCTGCTATCCGTTCGCAAAAGAAACCTAATATATGTCAGCGTTTCGTGGTTTGTAATAGATCTGGCCTTTGAGATCGGCCAGCATCCGGTGGCCGCCACACGCATACTACCTATCATCCCAGACTGGTTTCGTCAGATACCACTTCTGGAGAACGTGCCTTCATATTTTATTCATGGAACCTTTGACATCCTGGATGTGGTTTCAATCATACTAGGTGCGGTTGCGGCTTATTTTGCAAGCCGGGGCTGCATCAGTTAATAGCGAGGAAAGCAACATGATAGTCACAACCAGAATTAAAGATACTTTGCGCACTATCGCATTAATTCCTGTCGCCATCTTCGGTTTGGCGATCATTTTGGCTTCAGGCGGCGGTGATGGTGATGGTGATGGTGATGACATCACTTATACTGGCCTGACGACTCAAGCTCTAATTACGACGACTAATGCAAAACCGCTTGGAGAAGTCGCATTCTTGGGAGCGACAGTTGGGACATCCGTTTCTGCTGCAAGTGTGCAATCGGCGCCACAAGATGAAACCCGCAATGCCTCGGTGGTCACCATTGTGAGGGCATTGCATACAGTGGTGAATAAAATTGATGTTACCAGTGCTCTCGATAGTATTCCCATCGGGTGGGTTGAGACTTTATCAGAGTCGGGTAATTGCGGTGGCACGGTCAGCGGCACTTTGGATGTTAATGAAGCTACTGAGACATCTACCGGTAGCTTGGTTTTCGCTAACTATTGTTTGACTCCTACTGGTGACCCTGCTGATGGATTCACAATGGATGGGAGTGTCGGGTTCAGTGGGACGTGTGATCCAGCCACGTTCAACCCCACTACTCAATGGTGCGATTTCATAGACTATACGATGACGTTTACTAATCTAAATGGCAGAGGATACGGCGTATCACAAACTATAAAAGGTACTCTCGCGACCGCTATCACACTCACCGGTTACGAAACAACAGTGAACATGCTCCTTCGTGACGACAATGTGAATGTGACCTTCAAGTTTGCGAACTACCTGATAAAAGTGACCGAAGATTCTCCAATGCCTGGCATCGATAGCATCGAAGTATCGGGGAACGCCGACCATCCGGATTATGGTTACGTTGTTGTTTTGACTACTACACCGGCTCAATTTCCCAGTGATTTTCTGGGTCCGCCTGAGTCAGGTGACGTGTTGTTAACGGGTGCAGATGGAAC
>JAUVNZ010000134.1 GCA_030599435.1 Gammaproteobacteria bacterium
AAAGGTCAAAAATATTGAGTTTTTGTGGCATTGGGTTCTCGAATCAAGAGGTTGCGTAGATAAAGTTAATACATTGCTATAGAGCAACTAGTGTGCCAACTCGCTAACCTATTGAAAATAAATGATAATTAGATTTTTTTTGATTTTTGGAAAGGGCTAAAAGGCACTTTCATGGTGCTTGTTAGAGCTCAGAAGCACTATTTTTAGGTCCAGGGATGCGTCCAAATTTTGAGGGTTGGACCGCTGCAGTGCATCAAGTTAGATTAAAAAATACTTTAGAATCAATAAAATAGACCAATTCTACAGACGAATTATATTGAAAAGAGCTTTTTATCTTAAATCATCAAATTGAATATTAGTGAATGCTTAATAAAGAAGCAGTGCACTGTGATGACGCACCATTAAGGTGCATATTGGGTTTGCTTTTTTAAGCTCAAAACCCCTGAAAATTTTATATTTCATAGTTTAATCAAATAGTTATGTCTCCATTTTATAGCTGGCATGGCGCTTGCTATATCTCCTATAGAAAGTAAATGCACCCTTAGTTTAAGACCTGTTTATTAGAAACAGTTATCAGTGATTGGAGAGTCTGAATGAGAGAAAAACTCGTCCTTGTTGGCAATGGTATGGCTGGTATGCGTGCTGTTGAGGAATTATTGGAGATCGCGCCGGATATGTATGACATCACCGTCTTCGGTGCTGAACCGTACGGAAACTATAACCGCATTCTTTTATCTCCTGTATTGGCGGGTGATAAAACCATTGATGACATTATGCTTAATGATGAACAGTGGTATGCAGATAACGACATTACATTACACAAGGGAAAGTGGATTACAGAAATTGACCGTCGCAACCGAGTTGTTAAGGCCGATGATGGTACAGAAGAATCTTATGACCGCCTTTTATTAGCAACCGGCTCCAATCCTTTCATAATTCCTGTGCCGGGTAGTGACCTGCCTGGCGTCATAAGTTTTCGCGATATCCACGATGTGGATTCCATGCTGGATGCTTCAAAGAAACATAAACATGCTGTTGTGATTGGTGGCGGTTTGCTGGGCCTGGAAGCGGCTAATGGTTTAATGCTGCAGGGCATGCATGTCACGGTTGTTCATTTACCAGAAACTTTGATGGAACGTCAGATGGATTCGGTATCAGGTGCGATGCTGAAAAAATCATTGGAAGAGCGCGGTCTGCATTTTTTGATGGGCTCAAACACGGAAGCTATTCTGGGTGAAGAATATGTTAAGGGCGTGCGTTTTAAAGGTGGTCTTGAAATTGCGGCAGATTTAGTTGTGATGGCAGTGGGTATTCGTCCCAACATTGAGTTAGCTGAAAAAATTGGTTTGCATTGTGAGCGTGGCGTAGTAGTGAATGACACCATGCAGACGTATGATCCCCGCATTTATTCTGTGGGCGAATGTGTACAGCACCGTGGCTTAGCATATGGCCTGGTTGCACCTTTGTTTGAGCAAGCAAAAGTATGCGCGAACCATTTAGCAAGACATGGTATTGCACGTTACGAAGGTTCAGTAACCTCAACCAAACTTAAAGTAACAGGTATTGATCTTTTTTCTGCGGGTGACTTTATTGGTGATGACAGTACAGAAGAAATTGTAATGCAGGATCCTTCTCAAGGGATATACAAAAAGATTGTACTTAAAGATAACAAAATTCAGGGCGCTGTTATGTACGGTGATACCGTTGATGGTGCCTGGTATTTCCAGTTAATGCGTGATGAAACAGATGTCAGCGATTTCCGCCCATCATTAATGTTGGGTCAGGCGCATCTGGGTGACTCGGGCCATGGTGGCATAAATGCCGCGGCTAATATGAGTGACGATATGGAGGTGTGTGGTTGTAACGGTGTTTGCAAAGGCGACATTACTAAAGCCATTGCCACTAAAGGTTTGTTTACCCTTGAAGATGTACGCATACATACAAAGGCCTCTAACTCCTGTGGTTCCTGTACCGGTTTGGTAGAACAAATTCTTGCCAGCACTTTGGGTGGTGACTATTCAGAAGCACCGCATAGTAAACCGATATGTAAATGTACTGACCACCCGCATGATGATGTGCGTAAGGTTATTAAAGAACAACATTTGACTTCTACGCGTGCAGTCATGGATTTTATGGAATGGAAAACTCCTGACGGATGCGCGTCTTGTCGTCCCGCATTAAATTATTATTTGATCGCCACATGGCCAGGTGAGGTAAAGGATGATCCGCAGTCGCGTTTCATCAACGAACGCGCTCACGCTAATATACAGAAAGATGGCACATACTCTGTGATACCGCGTATGTGGGGTGGTCAGACCACGCCGCAAGAATTGCGTGCAATAGCTGATGTGGTCGACAAATTTGATCTGCCAGAAGTAAAACTCACTGGTGGTCAACGTATTGATATATTGGGTGTTAAAAAAGAAGAATTGCCTGCAGTGTGGGCTGATCTCAATGCGGCGGGCATGGTGTCCGGTCATGCGTATGGTAAGGCATTACGTACAGTAAAGACCTGTGTTGGTAAAACATGGTGTCGTTTTGGTACACAGGATTCTACCACGCTTGGTATGGCGTTAGAAAAAATGACCTGGGGTTCATGGATGCCGCATAAATTCAAAATTGCAGTGTCCGGTTGTCCGCGTAACTGTGCAGAAGCCACCATTAAAGATATCGGCGTGGTATGCGTTGATTCTGGTTATGAATTGCACGTTGGTGGTAATGGCGGTATCAAAGTGCGTGTTACCGATCTGCTCTGTAAAGTAAGCACAGATGCAGAAGTGCACGAATACACAAAGGCCTATACCCAGTTATATAGAGAAGAGGCACATTACCTGGAGCGAACGGCTCCCTGGGTTGAGCGTGTGGGTTTATCTCATATCAAGCAATATATATTGGATGATGCGGATAATCGTAAGGCTTTGGCAAAACGGTTTGATGAATCGCAGAAATATGCACAGATTGACCCATGGCAAGAACGCGCTTCCGAAGGTGTCGCTACGCATGAATTTACTGCCCTAAAACATATAGAACAACAAATAGGTTAATTGTATGTCTGAATGGATAGAAATAGGAACAATAGAAGATATTCCTAAATTAGGTGCACGTGTTGTAAAGACGGCTTCAGGGGATATTGGTGTGTTTCGCACCGCAGATGATGAAATATTCGCACTACGTGATGAATGCCCGCATAAAGGCGGCCCTTTGTCGCAAGGTATTGTGCATGGTAAGAAAGTGACTTGTCCATTGCATAACTGGAATATCGAACTTGATTCTGGTGATGCGGTTGCGCCTGACGAAGGCTGTGCAGCTAGATACCCTACTAAAATTGAGTCCGGCAAAGTTTTCCTGTCGACTGTTTCAACTTAATATTTATTATTGGGGTAGGAAATGCTCTTCGGACGTCGAAAAAAGAATCCGATCAAGATCGCTGACAAAAAGATTGAGAAATGGATCTACACTACCTGTGGGTATTGTTCTGTTGGGTGCTCCATTGAAGTCGGCATAAACGATGTTGGGAAACCTGTAGCGACCCGTGGTGTTGGTTCTGCGGATGTTAATCGTGGCAAGTTGTGTATTAAGGGTATATTTGAAACCGATATCTTTGAAGCTAGCGGGCGTGGCGAAGAACCTCTCATTCGTGACAGCATTCATAACGATTATCAAACAGTCGGTTGGGATTCTGCTTTAGATAAAGCCGGTTCTGAAATCCAGCGTATACAGGAAAAATACGGTCGTGATTCTTTTGCGATTGTTTCTACCGGTCAAATGCTTACTGAGGAGTTCTACACTTTAGGTAAGTTGACTCGTGGTGTTATCGGTACCAATAACTATGATGGTAATACGACGCTTTGTATGGCCTCGGCAGTATCAGGTTATAAACGATCGTTTGGTTCTGACGGCCCACCCGGATGTTACGAGGATTTTGAGTCGACCGAATGCCTGATGGCTTTTGGTTCAAACCTGCCAGAGCAGCATCCTATTATTTACTGGCGTATGCGCGAAGCGCGTGAAAAAAGACATTTTCCACTTATTGTAATTGATCCACGTGTCACTATGCTCGCGCAACTTGCTGATATGCATTTACCTATTACGCCGGGTACGGACGTTGTACTGTTAAATGCGTTAATGCATGTCATTCTTGATGAAGGTCTAGAGGATCGAGATTACATCAATAATTTTACTAATGGCATCGAAGCTGTTGAAGGGTGTGTTAAAGGTTATGACCCGGTAAGTGCGGCAAAAATTTGTGGTATTGATGAAGATACCATTCGTACTGTCGCCAGATTGTACGCCAAAGCTGGTGCGGCCATGTCTATCTGGACTATGGGCATTAACCAGTCCACACATGGATCTGACGGTGTTGTGGGTATCAATAATCTTAATCTGATCACAGGCAATATTGGCAAGCCTGGTGGTACTTCCTTATCTATTACTGGTCAGTGCAATGCGATGGGGACTCGTGAATGGTCATCTTGCTCCGGGTTGCCTGGCTATCGTGCGCTTGAGAAACCTGAGCATCGAGATGAGGTTGCCGATTTTTGGGGAATTGATCCTGAGTTTTTTCCAAAAAAACGTGGCTTGACTGAAACCGATATCTTTCCAGCAATTGAAACCGGGCAAATAAAAGGTTTGTGGTTGGTGGCGACCAATCCAATGACTTCCATGCCCAATACGGCACGTATCCGCAAAACTCTAGAGAAGCTTGAATGTTTAATCGTCCAGGATGCCTACCAGGATGTAGAAACCACTCAATACGGCCACATATTTTTCCCCGGTGCGGTTTGGGCGGAAAAAGAGTGTGTGTTCACCAATACGGAACGCCGCGTGAATATAGTCCGCCAGGTCACTGAGCCGCATGCGAACTGTAAATCTGATTTATGGATTTTTAATCAGATGTCCAGCCGCTTTGAACAGGGCAAAAAAATAGATTTTCCCGAAAAGCCGGCGCAGGTGTTTGATGAGATGTGCGAATTGTCTAAAGGACGTTTGGTCGATATCTCAGGCATGAACCATGATGAGATTGAAAAGCAGCGTGGTATCCAGTGGCCGTTCACTGAGAAAAAACGTGCAGCTAGTGATAAAGAAAAGGGTGATCCAAGATTATATGTTGATGGCAAGTTTCAGTATGAGGATGGTAAAGCAAAACTTATCCCTCTACCTTTTATAGATAATAATGAAGT
>JAUVNZ010000193.1 GCA_030599435.1 Gammaproteobacteria bacterium
ATTCTTAAAAGAAACAACCCATTCCGTGCTTTTACCGAATTTTTTCTTTTCGGATTTCATGACGCCTATTGATTTCCAGCTTTTGTCGATTTTGCCTTTATCGATCAGATTGGCGACGCTATTAATTGCGACAACCTCAACTTGGCTTTGGCTGACAGGGTCATGCGAATGACCATGATCATGCCCAGCGCCAGCTACAGCCGCCAACGAAAAAATACTTAATATAAATGTGATAATAATTGTTTGAATGCGCATGTTTATAATCTCCAATGGTTAGTCAATAGTATTGTGGTTTGTTGGATTCTGTTTGTTCGTTTTTTCTGTTTCATGATTCGAAGAGTCATGAGAATGCCCATTATTGTGGTCGTGACCTTGGTCGCACCCCGTCATAACAACGGTCAGGAGAAAACCTGTGACAATTCCAAGTGATAGTGTTTTTAAATTCATAATGTCAATTCCTTATAGCTAATCAAGTGAATCATGGGTTTTAGTCTCCACTTCTTGTGCGGGTTTAGTTTTCTCCAACAAATTTTCTGAGTCTATACGTTGATAGTCACCATTTACTTTCAATGTGATAGTAACGGGAGATCGGGTACTATTTTTCCAGTACCAGCCATGCGTACCTTCAAAAGATGCGGTTAACGAACCGCTTGATTGACTATCGGTTTTCTTTTCAAAGCTTTTGAAAGAACCTGTTGTATCGCCTGCTGGTTCTCCATGGAAATCAAAAAAGAGATCCGCGTCGTCTGTTTGCCATGAATATTCAAGTGTTGCCCCTTTTGCAAGAAGAAGCTTGTATTCCTTACCGCTTCTCGCAGGAATGGTGATGCTGATTGTATCCTTCCATTGCGTCTGATTAGAGTCACCAATCTCTGCAACATTATTTTGAGTTCCTGTTATCTGGGATGCTTTCGCACTGGCAATAAATTCCTCAGCATTTGCGGTATGTTCATAACCGTGCATCTGCATAAGGAAAAGCAAGCCTCCCATAAGGATCAGGCCATAGTTTGTGATGACACTGAATGTCTGAAAGAAGTGACTTTTGCGCCAGGCGGCGATGAGTAACAACATTATAGCCAAGGCGCTGATTTGCCCAAATTCGATGCCGACATTAAACGAGATAATGTTAAGTAATAGACTGTCTTCGCTCAGCGGTAATTCTTGCAATCGAGTGGACAGCCCAAAACCGTGAATCAGCCCAAGAGCAACAATCATCAGCATCATATTGGGCGGATTAACACCAAGATATTTCCGAAAACCGTCAATATTGGAAAAAGCAATATAGCAAACGCTTAGGCCAATTACGGCATCAATAAGAAAGTAGTTAAGCTGGATCGCGTTAAAGGTGGCGTAAATTAGGGTTACACTATGACCAACCGTAAACGCGGTAACGTATTTGGCAATGTCGCGAAAACTCTTCAGGAAAAAGATGATCCCGAAAACAAATGCTAGGTGGTCGTAGCCAGACAACATATGCGTTGCCCCAAGCCACATATAGCGCAAATTACCTCCTTCAATGATGGCTTGTTTATCTGCCTCGGACATGCCGTGTGCATAGGCATACTGTGATAGCAGACTGAATAATAACAAGCCCGCCGCTGTATAAATAAAATAGTCTTTGAATTTTGTTCTGTATAACACTTATTTTCTCCTAAATTCTTTTATCGGTAACCTTGTCGTGCTTTCATACCAAGAAGTGATTGCTGTTTTTTTGCAATCCATCGCTCCCTGTTTATCTAGGCACTGGCTTTTTCGTAATTGTTGTTACAATCGACCGCTCTTTTCTACGTCCGTTACCCAATAGATACCATTGCCTTCTAGGTTATCTATTTTGGTACGTAGCACCTTGAGAAGAGGATCCACATTTTCGTCCTTAAGTAGAATGTCTACTCGTACCCGTGGTACGTGACCGATAGTTTTTTCCCGTGCTGATAGAAAAGGATCAGACGCCACCTCAAGTCCGTGCCCTTCCACTTGAGTAAAGGTAAAACCCGACATCACCTCCATGCCAATTAGTTGGCTGGCCATATCATGTTGAGCATCAGTGTGAATAATGAGTGTCAGATGTTTCATATATGTTCCTCCACAACGAGTCGAACTAAACAATAATCAGTACGACTGTCGTATCTAATACGTAATAACCAAGAATATTTTCGGCGTCGTGTTGTACAGACCTATTCAGATCCGCACAAACAACGATGCCTTCAGAAAGGTAATGACTTAGAGTGGAGGGGCGCGCAGTGGTGGTGAAATGTGGTATCGCCAAGGAATATTTGTATTGTTTTCACGACGGCGACTAAATGTAAATCGATAGAAACCAGGAAGAAATACTATAAAAGCGTAGGCTAGTATGGCGAGCAGAAAAATACTGTTAGAAATCTTTACTAATAGCCCATCTTGACTCGCATCCACTTCTGACGCTATTTCGTCGTGGTGGTCTGTGTGGGAAATATCAGAAGAAAGATGAGCAGTGCTCAGATGCGAGTGCTCAGCTGTTCCCTCGGCAGGGGTATGACCATGTTGCTGATCGTGGCCATGGTCAAGATCGTGAACATGGAGCTTCACGCCCTGGGCGCACAATAACGCTATGGAAAGCATTATTGTCCAAAGGTATAAATTACGTTTTTTCGTTTTTCGGAAAAAATTCATTGCAGATAGTTTAACTAGTGTATTGTCCAAGGGCAATTTTCGGATACTGGGTTGATGTCTTCAGATCGATCAAAGGCAAATTATAGGCTCCGTTATAATGGTGCACCCCTTAAAAAGCCCATTTTACCGGTTGAACGACCGCTTTTAGCCAAAAGCAGTCGTTCAATGTAACTATCATCAATGACAGCTATCAGTATAAAGCGGTCATTCACTCAATTGGAATTTATCATACCTGCCACAACGAACCGTCCTTCCATCATTAAAATATTGTACGTCCTACATGCGGCTGCTGTGTCCATGATTTCTACGCCAAGTTGTTGATTGTGAAGTTGTGCCAGTACTTTGCTTTCTGGAAATTGTAATTTATGGCCAGTACCTAGAAGGATGACTTCCGGTTGTAAATCAATCAGTGTCTCCAGATGTTCGGCCAGGAGAGTCTCAATGGTTGATGGGGCCCAATCCCGAATGAGGTGTCTGGGGCTGATTATAAAACTGCTGCTCAGTGTTTCTATCTCAACCGGTTGAGCTGAATCTGAATCGGTTGATGGTGGCAGGGTGACAGTGATCTCGCCGGGCTGGTAGGCGCGGATGCTGTGGAAGCTGAGGTCATTGTCCAAATTAACTTGCATGTTATTGTTTTTCCTGAGGAGCCTCTGATTAATTCATGGAACGTGGTCTAGCGTCTGAAATCTTCCATTACTGCGTTGCTAATTTTGCCAATAGGCTGGCTATTGGCTGCAATTAGCGCCTTGTACTGAAAAATTTCATCCCGCAATCCCACAGTCCCAGAATTGATCAGGGGCTCCTTGAATTTGCCTTTCAGGTCAATGGTCAAGCCGCTTGCGGGTGGGTTATAATTTGCCTCTTTTTCACCCGCATGGATTTATTTTCCAGCTGGATAAACCATTTACAGAGCATAAAACTGAGATGTTTGACGATTTCACCAGAATTAAACGCCTGCCGCCTTATGTTTTCAACATTGTAAACGAGTTGAAGGCCAAGGCGCGTGCCCGTGGTGAAGATATTGTCGATTTTGGCATGGGTAATCCGGATCAGCCAACCCCGCAGCACATTGTGGACAAGCTGGTTGAGGTTGCCGAGCGAGGCAATACCCATCGTTACTCGGTCTCCAAAGGAATTCCACGCCTGCGTCGGGCGATCTGTAACTGGTACAAAGATCGTTATTCGGTGGATCTGGATCTCGAGACTGAGGCCATTGTTACCATTGGCTCCAAGGAAGGGCTCGCACATCTGGCGTTAGCAACGGTGGGCCCGGGAGATGCGGTATTGGTGCCCAATCCTTCCTATCCGATTCATCCCTATGGTTTTGTTATTGCCGGAGCGGATA
>JAUVNZ010000012.1 GCA_030599435.1 Gammaproteobacteria bacterium
GCTGTTCTTAAAAAACAATTGCTGGAGCGCATGATATTGCGGCGAATTCAGTTACAAATGGCGGAACGAATCCACCTTCGGGTTGATGACGAAATGTTAAATCGTACGCTGGATAATATTGCTGCTCAGAATAAATTAAGTCTTAATGGTTTACGTGAATCTCTGGAACGAGACGGTATGGATTTTTCTCTTTTTAGAGAAAATATGCGCCATGAAATAATTATTAATCAATTACAACAACGTCAGGTTCATAATCGAATTAGTATTACCAAACAGGAAATAGTCAGATTTCTAAAAAATGTTGAATTACGTGGCGGGAAAAGTACGGAATATCATATCGGCCATATTCTTATTACGATAACTGAAGCAGCCACTTCAGAACAAATATCACAGGCAAAAGAAAATTCCGGCAATATAATTAAAAAATTGAGCGAAGGCGCAGATTTTGCGCAGACTGCAATCGCCATGTCTGATGGGCAACAGGCACTGGAAGGTGGTGATGTCGGCTGGCGTCGATTTGAGGCACTACCGACACTATTTTCCGATTGGGTAAATAAACAGAAGGTAGGTGAGGTGAGCCATCCGATCCGAAGCCCTAGTGGATTTCACATAATTAAATTACTCGGTAAACGCGATAATGGAGAACAGCATGTTGTAATTCAAACACATGCACGACACATCTTGATACGTACAGGTGAATTTTCCAGTAAAAATGAAGCGCGGAATCGTATCGAGAAACTTAAAGAACGTATTTTAGCCGGCGAGGATTTTGCAAAATTAGCCAAGGCCCATTCAGATGATCCAGGTTCATCAACAAACGGTGGAGATTTGGGCTGGGTTAATCCTGGGGAAATGGTGCCACCATTTGAACAGGCATATAAAGCATTAAATAAAAATCAGCTAAGTGGTCCGGTACAAACTCGATATGGCTGGCATCTTATAGAAGTATTGGGCACACGAGCTCACGATAACACTGAAAGCGTAAAGCATAAAAAAGCAAAGGACACCATTCGTGCCCGGAAAATTGAACCTGCGCTGCAAAACTGGTTGCGTCGTTTGCGTAGTGAAGCCTTTGTAGAAAATCGGTTGTAACCAATTGACTGACTGTTTATCGAAGCCCACGTATAACTTTCTTCTGAATATTTTCGGTTTATTGTGAGCAAAACTATTCCTCGCCTGGTTCTAACTCCTGGCGAACCCGCGGGCATAGGCCCGGATCTTTGCGTGATGCTTGCCCTGCAGACTTTACCTATAGAGCTTGTTGTTGTTGCCGATGGAGACTTATTAGTCAATCGTGCAAAACAACTGGATATTCCACTGCGCCTTAAAGAATTTGACCCCATTTTGGATAAAAGCCTGCATAAGCCGGGCACCCTTCAAGTGTTAAACGAAAAGTTAATTGCTCCTGTTGAAGCAGGAAAATTAAATAAAGCCAATGCTCGTTATGTTTTAAATACTCTGGATCAAGCCATTGACGGATGTTTAAGTGGAACATTTGACGCGATTGTTACCGGTCCGATTCATAAAGGCATCATTAACGAGGCGTTAAATGAAACACTGAAAGGGGGACAAGGCGAGCCACTTAATAAATCAAAACCAGTTTTTACGGGACATACAGAGTATCTTGCAGAACGTACGGGCTGTGATTTGCCGGTTATGATGTTGGCAACAAGCGGACTTCGCGTTGCTCTGGTTACAACACACCTACCTTTATCCAGTGTTCCAGAAAATATAACAACGGATCGTCTCACACAGGTTATAAAAATTCTTCATCAGGAACTGGTTAATCGGTTTTCGATTAATTCGCCAGACATTTTAGTCTGTGGACTCAACCCTCATGCAGGCGAAGATGGTCACCTGGGTAAAGAGGAGATCGAAACTATTATTCCCGTACTGAATAAATTTCGTGACCGTGGCTGGAAATTACACGGCCCTTTACCTGCAGACACCTTGTTTGTCCCCGATAAGCTCAAACAGGCTGATGCCGTGTTGGCTATGTATCATGATCAGGGTTTACCAGTATTAAAACATATGGGATTTGGACAGGCGATTAATATCACGCTGGGTTTACCCATTATTCGCACCTCGGTTGATCACGGTGTAGCACTTGATCTAACGGGTACAGGTAAGGCCACTTCAAGTAGCCTGAAGCTGGCTATTGATACTGCAGCAGAAATGGTTAAGTTAGAAAAGCCATGAACAAGCATCGTGCACGTAAACGTTTTGGGCAACATTTTTTAAAAGACGATAATGTTGTTACCCAAATTGTGGCGGCTATTAATCCACAGCCAGGTGATCATATTGTTGAAATCGGTCCTGGCCTGGGTGTGTTAACTGAAGCTTTACTATCCTGTGTTACAGAGATGGATGCAGTGGAGCTGGATCGTGACATTATTCCCTTGTTGGCAGAACGATGTGAACGGCTAGGCAGTTTGACGATTCATGAGGCTGATGCATTACAGTTTGATTTTACGGTACTGGCTAGTGACAAACGACCATTACGGATTGTTGGTAACTTGCCGTACAACATATCAACACCGCTTATGTTTCATTTGATTGAATCAAGTTTTTGTATCCGTGATATGCATTTCATGTTGCAAAAAGAAGTGGTCAATCGCTTAGCAGCAACACCGGGTAATAAGGACTACGGTCGTTTAAGTATCATGATGCAATATTATTGTCAGGTGGATTCATTATTTGACGTACCACCTGAATCATTTGATCCACCACCCAAAGTTAATTCTGCTGTGGTTCGACTCGTTCCTCATAATACGCCGCCGGTCAAAGTGAACAACGTTACTACGTTGGAAAAAGTAGTTACACAGGCTTTTTCCCAACGGAGAAAAACGTTGCGTAATACGTTAAAGCCATTGTTGAGTGCTGAAAATATAGAAGCGCTGGGCATTGATCCTGTGCGTCGTGCAGAGACATTAAGTCTGGAAGAGTTTGCATGCCTGGCTAATGCCGCTGCAGATATTAAAGATTCTGATAAATGAGCCAGTTACCAGCCCATGCGTTCCATCAAATAACCCAAACAATCCTGTCGGATAATTTCTTTGTCGAGGGTAAACATAGAGGGCATAAATTCCCGCGTGGTGCGTAGTTCACCAGCCTCAAGATTTAAATAGTGCTTTGTAGCATCCTGGCCATTCTCATCCGTTACCAGTAATGGAATTTCTGTGTTGTTAGACTTTAGATAACCAAGTGTGGTGCCTGCTGTTAATTCTGTAAAATTGAGATGGTCCAGTGTGGTAGGAAAATATATATCTTTAGATCTGGAATCGTCTATTTTATTAGGTATTGAGTCTATAAAGCTAAAACTGATGTGGTCTGGCACGGTAACGGTAGCGACAGTATGAAACAGGTCCATGTCATGTGTAGTTATCGGATTACCGGGTATTGCAGAAAGATGTAGACAGGCATTGATGAAGTCGGCCGCGTGGGTGGCACCGTAGGGTTGGTCTGGTTTGCCGCACTCCACAGTCACAGCTGGGCATATATCGGCAAAAGCCATAGATTGCACGCCTTTGGGGCGGATGAAATAAACCACGGTGCGTGAGAATAGTGTGGCGAGGTGGAAAAAACGGGAGTCGAGTTTGTTTATACAGCCATAGTGAGGGTTGAGCCCGGTATTATTATGTACGTCCACACTGGCAAAAACATTTTTATTGCGCATGATTTCGACAATTTGTTTCATCATCGCATGCTCTGGTGTTTTGCTATTATCTGTAAGACCGTTTTTTGATACACCTTCTTTTAGTGGAGAGTCATATGGCCATATGCGATTGTAATCGGGTTGGTTAACCAGGTGCCGTAAACCTTGCTGTGCCGCTGTAACGTTACCAATAAATATAGATAAAGAACGCGGCAGTGTTTGGCCCTGCATTTTTTTTAGGAGTAATTGTACAGCCAATAAACCAGTCGGTTCATTGCCATGCAATAAAACAGAAACTAACAGGGGTTCTTTTCGTCTGCCTTCAAGATGGATAAGTGTTGGGCCCGATAAAATGGACTGCAGGTTTTCGGCGCTGCAATCTATAAAACCTTCGGGTACATGATTGAGTTCGGTAAGCATTGTGTATTACTTTTTATAAATCCCACTCATGCACGGGTTTCCTCGTGTGTTGCCTTTCCATATATGCGGTCAATAGTGTTTTCATATCATTGCCATGTTTGGCTACAAAGGCGCGCTGCCAGCTTGCACCATTACAGGCAGTGCGTACCCGGCTGCTGATAATACTCAAATATTTTGAAATATCTTTATTGTAAATACCTAAATCAGTCAAACCATCTTTTGCCAATGGCAGCAGAACATTTTGTAAAAGAGATTTTGCTGGATATTTTTCGCCGTCCAGCCAGATGATATGTGCATCAAGTCCATGTTGAGCGCAGGCATAGAAGTTATCACGTGCCTGGGCAAAATCCATTACGTCTTCGGGCGCTGACTCTGTTTTGCATAATGCATGAGTAAGGCCATAGTAAAAAGCAGCATTAGCAAATGAATCTATTATAGTAGGGCCAGCGGGCACTACTCGTTGTTCAATACGAAGAAATGGTTCACCCTTTTCAAAACCAAGTAACGGACGGTTCCAACGCCATAGGGTGCCATTGTGTAAACGTAAGTGTTCCATTTCATCTGCAGGTGTATCGAACGTTGTTGGTAGCAATACTGGGTAATGCTCGAAATTTTCTGTAAAACATTCCATCAGTGATTGACGCGCGTAGCCAGATCCGAAAGTAACACGACGCATGGGCCCGTGTGATTCCCCCTCATAACCCCCAACTTCTACAGATTGTTCAAACAAGGGAATACGTGTTTCGGCCCACAGGTCTTTGCCAAATAGGTAAGGTGAATTTGCACTGACTGCCACCAGTGGCGCGGAAGCGATAATGGATGCGTTATAGGCTCGAACCGCTAACTCAGGCGATACCTGAAGGTGAATTTGAAAAGAGGTTGTGGCTGATTCCAGCATTACATCCATATGTTCTGAGCGCAGTATGTCGTTGCCGTGAATATCAAGTTGCAACGGACGGCCGCCACGTTGACGCAGGATTTCATGATTTAGTGCGACGTATCGATTCATGGATGACAAGTTATCCATGATCAGGTGTTTGTTTTCGACGGTGGGCAGGATACCAATCATGGCCAGATCAGCATCTAGTTGATTGGCCACGTTCCGGGCTGTATCCCAGTCTTTTTGCAGAGCAGTATTCATGCGTGACAATACATTCCCGCTGATTTCTTCGGGTGAGAGATTGAATTCCACATTGAAGGTTGCCAGCTCCGGGGTGACCAGCGGGCTATTCAGGGATTTGAGAAAAGCACCATTAATAGGTGCGGGTTGTTTGTCTCGACTTACTAACCAGGCTTCAAGCTCCAGGCCAGCGGTAGGTCCACAGGCCTTAAAGCGATTTTCGGCAAACCATCGTCCTAACAGCTCAGTTTCCTGAGCCAGACGATGATGAAAGTGCTCGAAATCCTGTGCTGAGAAGCGGACTTCATTAATTTCCTGACCCATATTTTTCCCTATGGAGCCTTATTACGGGGTTATTGTTGTTAACTATCAGTGTTATGTGCCAAAAATGCCCCTGAGTCTAGTTAATCCGTAGTTCTCATCAGTATTTCGGCCCTGACTTGTTCTTGCACGCATGTACTTGCTCTTCACGCAATCCATAGCCACTGCTATGGATTTTATTCCAGAGCAGCGTCCATTCGCACAAGCCCAGCGCCATCATCCGAGATCCTGATGAGAATTACGGATTTGACGTTTCCCGAGGGTCAAGTCAGGCGGTATAATCAGCGCCCTTAAGCCTGAAACAATAATTAGAAACAATGGATTATGTCTAAAACTGAGCCAAATACGCCCGATGTCTCCACTTTCCAGGGCCTGATTTTTGCCCTGCAGCAATATTGGGCCGAACAGGGCTGTGTGATATTGCAGCCACTGGACATGGAGGTGGGCGCTGGAACCTTTCATCCTGCCACTTTTTTACGTGCCATCGGCCCAGAGCCCTGGAGCGCAGCCTACGTGCAGCCTTCACGTCGGCCGACTGACGGGCGCTATGGGGAGAATCCCAATCGCTTGCAGCATTACTATCAATTTCAGGTCGTTATCAAACCATCGCCGCTGGATATTCAGGAGCTTTATCTGGGTAGCCTGAAAAAACTGGGTATCGATACCCTGGTGCACGATATTCGTTTCGTGGAAGACAACTGGGAAAGCCCGACTCTGGGTGCCTGGGGACTGGGCTGGGAAGTTTGGCTCAACGGTATGGAAGTGACCCAGTTTACTTATTTTCAACAGGTGGGCGGACTGGAATGTAAACCCGTCACCGGGGAGATTACTTATGGCCTGGAACGAATTGCTATGTATTTGCAGGGTGTGAAGAGTGTTTTTGATCTTGTGTGGAGCGATGGTCCGCTGGGAAAAATTACTTACCGCGATGTGTTTCACCAGAATGAAGTGGAGCAATCGGCTTACAACTTTGAGCAAGCGAATACGGAGCCACTGTTTAGCTGGTTTGATAGTTGTGAAGTTGAGAGCCAACGGCTCATTGAGGCTGGCCTGCCACTACCTGCATATGAACAGGTACTCAAAGCATCCCATACTTTTAACCTGTTAGACGCACGTCATGCCATTTCAGTAACAGAACGTCAGCGCTATATTTTAAGAGTAAGAACTCTCTCTCGTGCTGTAGCTCAGGCCTATTACGAAGCTCGAGAAAAGCTAGGTTTTCCTATGGCTGTTGAAACAAAACAACCTTTAAAGAAAAAAACGTCTAAAAAGAAAGTAGCTAAGAAAAAAGGCAAAAGTAGTTAATGAAATCCCGTCACTTATTAATTGAAATTGGTACTGAAGAGCTACCGCCTAAAGCACTAAAAAAATTATCGAATGCATTCGGTACTGGTATTGCGGAAGGTTTAAAAAATGCTGATCTTTCTTTTGGTGAGGTGACTGTTTACGCAAGCCCTCGACGTTTAGCTGTGTTGATTAAAGATCTAATCGAAGCGCAGGCGAATAAAATCATAGAACGCAAAGGACCTGCGTTAACTGCCGCATTCGATGAGGATGGGTGTCCCTCAAAAGCAGCGGAAGGTTTTGCACGTTCCTGTGGTGTCACAGTTAATGATCTGGATCGTGAAGAGACAGATAAAGGTGCCTGGCTAATGTTTCGCACAAAACAATCAGGCAGGCCTACTACTGAATTAATTCCCGACATCGTTCGTAACTCATTGGACAAATTACCGATACCTAAACGGATGCGTTGGGGCGACCTTGATGCACAGTTCGTGCGTCCGGTGCATTGGCTGGTATTGTTGTTTGGCGATGAAGTTGTAGAAACAGAAATTTTAACGGTGAAAACAGGGCGCGAAACACGCGGTCATCGATTCCATCACCCGGAGGCGATGTATATTGCGGAACCTGAAGCTTATGCTCCTCTATTAGAAACAGAAGGCCATGTTGTGGCGGATTTTGAGGTGCGCAGAGAAGCAGTGCGTGCGCAGGTGCTTGAGGCGGGAAAGAAACTTGGTGGCGCCGCCGTTATTGATGAAGACTTGCTGGATGAAGTAACTGCTATGGTGGAATGGCCAAAAGCTATCAGCGGTAATTTTGAAAAACGTTATCTTGATGTGCCGGCTGAAGCATTAATCACTACCATGAAGGCCAATCAAAAATATTTTCATGTGATAAATGCTAAAGGCAATTTAATGCCTCATTTTATTACCGTGGCAAACATTGATAGCCAGGATGCTGACGTAGTGCGTGACGGTAATGAAAGAGTGATACGCCCACGGCTTGCTGACGCCGAATTTTTCTGGACACAGGATCTAAAACACAAGCTTGAATTTTTTGGTGAGAGCCTAAAATCCATTGTTTTTCAAAAACAGCTGGGTACTTTGTATGACAAGGCTGAGCGAGTTTCAGTATTAGCTGGCAGCATTGCTGAGGTTATGGGGTCTAACAAGGAGTGGGCACAACGTGCCGCCTGGTTATCCAAGTGTGATTTGATGACGGAGATGGTCAATGAGTTTCCGAGCCTGCAAGGCATTATGGGTCGTTATTATGCCAGTCATGACAAGGAACCAGAAGAAGTGGCACTGGCAATGGATGAGCAATATATGCCGCGTTTCGCTGGTGATGAATTACCAGCGACAGCAACCGGGCAAGCGTTAGCTATTGCAGATAAATTAGATACCGTCGTGGGCATTTTTGGCATCGGCCAGCTGCCGACAGGCAGTAAAGACCCTTTTGCTCTGCGTCGTGCGGCATTGGGTTTGCTGCGTATTATTATTGAGCGCCAATTACCCCTGGATCTCTTCGAGACGTTACGGTCAGCCGAGAAAGCATTGGGTGATAAAATCGAAGTAAAGGATGTCAGTGGGCAAGTATTCGATTTTATGATGGATCGTTTAAAAGCCTACTATAAAGAGGTAGGGGTTTCATCGCTCATATTCGAAGCGGTATTAGCGCAAAAACCCACACAACCTTATGACTTTGATCGTCGTGTACGTGCTGTTAATTATTTTCTTACCTTGCCAGAAGCAGAAAGTCTGGCAGCTGCTAACAAGCGTATCTCAAATATTCTACGTCAGGCCGAAGAAAAAGGTTTAAAGGTAGCGGATACAATAGATGAGAGTAAATTATCCGAAACAGCGGAGCGCGCTTTGGCAGATAAAATCAGTTCTATAAGCCAACAGGTAATACCATTATTTGATAAGCGCGATTACGAAACAGCATTAAGCAAATTAGCAGGCTTACGTGAAACCGTCGATAGTTTTTTTGATGATGTAATGGTGATGGTCGAAGACGAAGCCCTTCGTGATAATCGACTTGCACTATTAAACAAGCTGCGCGGTTTGTTTCTACGAGTGGCTGATCTCTCACACTTGCAAAAATAACGTGTAAGCCATTAAGCAGAGGCCAGTATTTATGGAAGCCAATAACAATACTAATAGTACCAATAACATCGACAGTTATCAGGCCATGCTGGACGCGGTACAGGCTTTCCACGACAAGCACGATTTTAAAAATAATGGCGGTGAAGAAATGACTTACCGCATGGCATTGATGGCAGAAGAACTAGGTGAAATTGGTGCCTGTGTCACCAAAGGTAAAACCAAGGAACAGCTTGCTGAAGAAACGGCTGATCTCTTTATATTGCTTATCGGTACAGCCATTTCAGCGGACTTTGATCTCAATCAGGCTTTTTGGAAAAAGATGGGCAAGATCATGAAACGCGATTCAAAAATGGTGAATGGTCGCATTCGAGTGTCTGAATTTAGAGATTAGGACGCAGATACATTATGAAATTGGTGATCTTAGACCGCGATGGCGTCATCAATGAAGATTCCGATGACTTCATTAAAACCCTCGACGAATATATTCCAATTCCGGGTAGTCTGGAGGCTATTTCACGCTTGAAGCAGGCTGGATATAAGATTGCGGTTGCGACCAATCAGTCTGGGTTATCGCGTGGTTATCTAGATTTGGATACGTTGAATGCTATGCATGACAAATTAAAAAATTTGTTGAATGAACTTGGGGGTAGCGTGGATGGGATATTTTATTGCCCACATGGTCCTGATGATGGCTGTGAGTGTAGAAAGCCAAAACCGGGTCTTTATCATCAAATTAGCCAACAATTTAAAATGCCGTTGGAAGGCATGCCGGTAATTGGCGATAGTTTGCGTGATTTGGAAGCAGCACGGGCTGTAGGGGCAAAGCCCATTCTGGTTCGGACAGGCAAAGGTTTGAGAACATTGGAAGCAGGTAAAGGGCTTGAAGATGTGCCTGTTTATGAAAATTTATCTGAAGCGGTTGATGCAATACTGAAAGAGGAAGCCTGAATCGTGCAGTATGTTCGTTCTTTATTATTTAGCATGGCTATGATTACCTCTACGATACTGATAGCCATACTGCTGATACTATTTGCTCCCACTCCCTTTGTTGTTCGTTCCAGGCTAGCTCGTGGCTACGCCTGCTTTGTCATATCAGCATTAAAATTATTTTGTGGTATTAACTACAAGGTCAGCGGCCGTGAAAATATTCCAGATGGTGCGGCGATTATTTTATCTAAGCATCAGTCAACCTGGGAAACTTACGCATTGCAGTTATTTTTTCCACCACAGGTATGGGTACTTAAACGAGAACTTATGTGGCTGCCAATTTTCGGATGGGGCATGGCACTGCTTAAACCCATTGCTATTGATCGTAGTTCCGGCCGCAAAGCCATCAATCAGATTATTGAAAAGGGCAAACAACGACTGGATGCAGGTATCTGGGTGATGATATTTCCAGAGGGAACCCGTATTGCACCCGGTGAGTATAAACGTTGGGGCATTGGGGGCGCTGTTCTGGCGGAGAATAGCGGATACCCCGTGGTGCCTGTGGCGCACAATGCGGGTGAATTCTGGGGGCGCCGCTCATTTCTGAAAAAACCGGGCACAATCCAGGTAACAATTGGGCCTCCTATAGAAACAAAGGGTCTCAAGGCAGCAGAAATTAATCAGAAAGCTGAGGACTGGATGAAAAACGCAATGGCGAATCTTGGCTCAGAAACTTAGCTCAATAGAAGCAAACAAAGCGAGCGATGGATGAGAAAAGCCTAACAGTGTGGTGTTAACACCGTGATACAATCATTTTTAAGCGCCCGTAGTTTTTATGCCCCGAGGGTGCAGCTGGATAAGCTGTGAAGCAGCATGTAGCGCCGGATTGCACGGGGGATGATGAATGGCTCAACAAAAAGGCTTAGTACAATTTTTGCGCCCGTAGCTCAGCTGGATAGAGTACCGCCCTCCGAAGGCGGGGGTCACAGGTTCGACTCCTGTCGGGCGCGCCACTATTACACCGTTGGCGATAGACTGTTAGCACGGACGAATAGCAATATGCGATATACACAAACATTAATTTTTCGTTTTATACCTGTTCTTTTTATAGTCAGTATTTATTTGTTTCCAGCATCTGCCTGGTCCGCATATAAAACTAGCCTATCTGATACCCACATTCAAAGTGCGCTTGTTAGACATTTTCCTATACGGGAATATGCCGCCTTTGCCCGAGTTACACTGCATGAACCCCAGATAATCTTATCTCGCGAATCCAGGGATTTATTATTGGTGATTCCAATTGATGCCAATATGCCTGATCAGCCACAAAGACAGGGCCATGCAAGGGTTGCTGTAAAAGTGTCATACAGGCCGGGTAATGGTGGTTTGTATTTAAACAATCCTCGGATTATCGAGTTTGAGATGCCTAATATATCGAAAACTATGGACAAGGAGCTGAAAGCAAAGATTGCAACGATTTGCCTGAATTTTTTGCCGTTAATTCAAATATACAAAGTCAAGGAAAGTGCCCTCAATCATTCTCTTGCCAAAAGCACCCTGAAATCATACTCCATAAAAGATGGATCTATTGGTCTCGTGTTTGGTTTTAACTAATTTCGATTTTTGATAATTTACGAGCCTCTATATTTAGGAGGGCTTGGCAAAGCTTTAATCTTGGGTCTATACTTACGCGGTCGCGGCAGTAGAGGCATGGGTAGACGTAGAGGTTTCATCTGGATTTTCCTCACCGAAATTTTCTGCTGCAACACTTTAGTTACAAGCTATTGTAATAAACAGCTGTAATAAAAAGAAACATGGATATTAAAAATAAAAGAAGAGGAAGTAGGGCATGACAACAGGCACAGTAAAGTGGTTTAACGATGCAAAAGGATTCGGTTTCATTGTTGCTGAGGAGAATGGTGAGGACGTTTTTGTTCACCATAGCAATATTGAAGGTACTGGATTCAAGACCCTGGCAGAAGGCCAGTCAGTTAGCTTTGAAATGGAGCAGGGTCAAAAAGGCTGGTCTGCAACTAAGGTTTTGCCAAACTAATTTTAGTTAGTACTATTACTAGTTGGTGCTAATATTAGTTGGTTAAGCGAAGCCGATTGTTTTGAGTCGAGCCTGCCCGATTGCTGTTTTAGTAGTCGTTAGTAAGTACTAGTTAGCAGTATCGGGTGCAAGCTGTTTTGCGGCTATTCTAGATGAATGTCTCGCTAACGTTGGCAGTGCGAGCAGTAGTACGTCGCTCTCTGGTTTTGTTGTAATTGTTTTATGGTTTTATTGCATACCGTACAGGGTTCTCCTGCACGTCCATAAACAAGCAGCTTTTGTTTAAAATATCCTGGTTTTCCTTCGCCGTTAGTAAAATCACGTAATGTTGTGCCGCCTTCATTAATAGCGGCCCGCAAAACTTTCTTTATTGCAATCACCAGCCGCTGGTAGCGTTTTTTGCTAATTTTACCTGCAGCAGTTGTTGGCCGTATTCCAGATCGAAATAAAGCTTCACTGGCATAGATATTCCCAACACCCACCACAATTTGACTGTTCATAATGAATGTCTTTATTGCTACCCGTCGCTTGCGTGAGCGCTTGAAGAGATAATCAGCACTAAAATTATTTTCTAACGGTTCTGGCCCCAGCAAACAAAGCAAAGGGTGTTTTAGAGGTGATTTCGTGGTCCACAATACAGCGCCAAAACGGCGTGGGTCATGAAGACGCAGGGCCTGATTGTTATTGAAGACAATATCAAAGTGATCGTGTTTTTTGGGGGCTTCATCGCTGTCGACCAGCTTTAAACTGCCAGACATGCCCAGATGAATAATGACGGTGCCCTGTGTAGCGGTAATTAATAGATATTTTCCTCGTCGCGTGACATCCAGGATTTCTTGGCCGGGTAATACCTTTTTTAAGCCTGGCGTAATTGGCCAACGCAGTTTGCTTTGCCGCACGAGCACAGTTTTTACACGTTTCCCTATGATGTGGGGCTTTATGCCACGACAGGTGGTTTCGACTTCTGGTAATTCAGGCACGTAGTTATTAAGAGCTATTAAGAGTTAGTAAGCGTTAGCAGTAAGAATTAGTTAGAGTTGGATAAGCCAGATTTAGCGGGCTGGGCTTTGAGCAATCTTTTGCCGGTTTCGGCTGCAAAGTGATAGCTCAGGCCAATATCTGTGCGTGACAGGACAATTTCATCCTTTGTCTGAGCCAGGCTAAATAAAATCTGTTGATTGTTATCATTATGAATTTCAATAATTGATCCATTATTGTCATTATTTACAGTCATTTTACTGACGCGTTGGGCGCGAGCAAACCGCCATTCATTAACAAGTTGTTGCAGCTGATCAGTACTGACGGATTTATCTTCAGGTTTGCTTTGCCAGCTTGCTCCTTTTATTTGTACGATCATCTCAGGTAAAACAAGTTTGGTAATAGTGGTATTTTTTGGTAGTAACGCTGGGCTCAGTAATGAGGTGGCCTGGCCACGAACTAAATGACTAAAACGATCGGTAATCAGATGTACGGTATTGTTTATTTGGATATATCGATACCCTTTAAGGGCGTCGGTTGTACCAAAAATCAATTTAGCATCATTGAGGTGAATGATTAAATCAGGCGTGGAGAGTTTAAGTTGTTGTAAATTGATGTCAGCAGCTAAATATTGGGCATGGCTCTTTGCATGGGACAAGTCTAAAAATTTATTTATACGGAGAGTATTTGCCACACCATTGTATGGCTTGTGCATTTGCCATTGGTCATTTGTTTTTGTGAGAATGGTTTTTTTCAAGATTGCTTGTTCAGATGTGGCACCCTGTTGAATTTGTTCGATAATTATTTTTTTAATATCTGCTGGTTTGAGTTGTGTAAGGAAAATATTATTAACAGGCGTTTCTTTGCCAGGATTATAGACAGCAACTGCTATTAGGCCAGCCAAAGCTATCGTTAAACTTAAATTAAGAAAATTACGGGAATTCATTGGGGTAAATTTACAGGTAAATATCTAACATTTATTCCTACTTTTATAGAGCATTAGCGTTTGCGTCGAGACCACCAGATAAAAAATCCAGCACTGGCGAAAATTAGCGGGATCACAAACAGGAATCCAATACCGATGATTCCTTGCGCCAGAGGGGACAATTGTAAACTCCTGTCAGAAGCCATTTTCAGTGGGATGTCGATAAAATTATCATCGTGTGACAACCAGTTGATTACATTTAATCCCATCCTAAGGTTGCCACCATTACCGAGGTAAGCATTTGAAAGAAAATCGCCATCGCCAATGACAACAATGCGCTGTGTGGTTGATTTACCAGAGGCTGTTTGATCATCCGATACGGGAATTTTACGTGTTAGGGCAATACCGATGGTTAATGGTCCAGTTACATCACTACCCGAATTAAACTGGACAGAGCCCGCAATTTTGCCAGTTTCTGACCAGCTGCGGGTATCAGTAGTTAACAGGTTGTGACTGGTCCAGCCTGGGGGCGGTATCAACTTAAACCCAACGGCCTGCGGAAAAAGAGTCAGTGTTTCGATATTTTTGGTGATGTCATGAGGCGGGTAACTAGTAACCAACGCAAAACGAGGATCGTTTAGACCTAACATTTGCGTAGTGGGATCAACAATGGTGCCTGGTTCAAAATTAATACCCAGAGTTTTGGCCAATGGCGTTAAGCCATGCTGGTCGCCGGGATCAGTCAGCCACAACAGGTTTCCGCCTTTAGTGACATACTGCTTGATGAGATTGACTTCACCCGGCAATAAATTAACCTGAGGGCCTGCC
>JAUVNZ010000058.1 GCA_030599435.1 Gammaproteobacteria bacterium
CTATGTTAAAAACAGCTATTTATCTTTCAGAATCTTTACAATTCGTACGTGGCTATTTTTCTTCGCCAGATACTCCGGCACATAACCAATGGCATTAAGTTTCCTGCCAACAATGGATGTTACCAGCCGTTCACGTTTGGTTCTGGAAGGGTTTTTCAACGTATTATTGGTTCTGCGCTGTAATTCGGCAGCTGCCGCAGCCTGGCCACTCATACCCAATACATTACGGGCAAACACGTCAGCAGCATCCTGATTATCAGGTAAATTATAAACCTCAATACGCTGCCCACTTTTCCAGGTCGTCATTCGATCTGAATAGATATATTTTATCTGTTCAGTGGAAAGTTGAACCGGATTTGAACGATTAACAATCACAGCCACATCGGCCGCCTGCACAACAAAAGATGCGGTTAACAGGAAACCAGTGACCAACCCAATCAGGCTTTTGTTTAAATATTTCATAATAAGCTCACGTTAATGTTTTTAGTCTTAGTTTCCAAGATAACCAACTACGCTGAAGACGCTCTTACTATAGTTGTCCAATGTATCATCTTCAGGATCTACTAAATGGTGCTCAGCCTTAAGTGTCACATTTTTGTTAATGTGGTAGTTTACGAACAGACTGTTCTGGGTATTGCCAGACTCTGTAGCAGAGTCATCGGAATCCCCATCATAGTAGTCATTACGCACACCGAAGGTGAATTTTTCCCAATTGTATAACAACTGGGCATAGTATCCTTCACGCTCATCCACATCCCAGACACTTGAGGCTTGTTCAAACTGCAAGGTCGCTGGACCATACTTTATCTTGCCATGGAAACCCGTGGCAGAGTATCCCTCATCGTTTTTAGCAGAATCTTCTGCATCATTGTATACACTGGCGCCAAGTTCAAAATGAGTCAAAGCAGGGAAAATGAATGATAATCTTGCCCCCATTGCCTTGGCATCATTGTGATCATGTTTACCAGTGTTACCCGTGCCGTTAGCTATATAGAGATCATAGTTAACAAATGAACTACCCATAGATGCGGTACCAAACACCTGGGCACCGTCAAAAATTTGAGGGAACATTTTACGAATATGTTGTGGTCGTTCCTGCGTAGGAACAAATACGGGATAGTGGTCAACATTCCAGATGCCACCCGGAGTAAACATACGGCCAAAGCGAATATTGAGCTTCTGATTCCGTCGGTAGGTCATATTAACGGCTTCCACAAATATCTTGCCCTGGGCATCATCGATAATTTCACCTTCTACGCCAGGTAAAGTTTGTGGCTCACCTTCACCCTCAAACTTGGGCGCATCCTCGTATTCAATCTCGGAGAAAAAGTGCCAATTGCTACCCAGATTTTTTTTCAAAAAACAGGCTCATGTGATGCAGACGGAATCCATCTACTGAACCTTTTTTGCTAGATGTATGGTATTCCACATCGGTATAACCCGAGATTTTCATTCGATTTTCGTCGCGAGTGTTGATGTCATAAAGACCTTCAGTAGCTATCAGCGCCTCTTCTTCGAGTGCTGTAATACGATCTTCCAGTTCCCCCGCTGTGGCACTAGAGGCAATAGCAGACACCATAGCAAACCCAACAAAGGCTGGCACAATCAGTTTTTTAAACATATTTTACTCCCTCGTTTTCTTTTGTAAATAATATAAATAAACTTCTAAAGCGCCGGCTAAGCTGCGACGCTCATCAGGAAAAATTCGAAAAATGGTTGATTACAAACGGGGAAGACAATCCATGCGCCCGGCAATATCACTACTACTAACTAAACATGTATTTGAGGTATTGGCTGCTTGGGAAATGTATCGAAAAAAGTTGGGATTTCTTTAGTGTAATTTATGATTTACTCATAAAGGTAATTTATGGATTATTTATATTATGGATAAAATGAATTTCAGAGGTATCTAGTCTAATGGTGAAATTTATGCTGTCAGCATCCAGATTCCTAGCAAAGCAAGAAAACCGGCAAAGGCTCTTTTGAGGACAACTGTTGATAATCGATGTGCCAAAGCCGCGCCCAATGGCGCAAACAACATGCTGGTGACTGCAATTCCAGCCAGGGCAGGACCATAAATAAAACCAGCGGACCACGAGGGTAAGGCGGCACTATTCCAACCCAACACCAGGTAGCTGATTGCTCCTCCGATAGCGATAGGTAAGCCACACGCTGCCGATGTACCCACTGCTTTATGAATCGTGACATTACACCAGCTCAGAAACGGTACCGTCATGGTGCCACCACCGATCCCGATGATGGACGAAACCGCACCAATTCCAGAACCCACCAGAGTCATCCCAGCCTGACCGGGCAAGCCACGATGTGGCGCAGGTCGTAAGCCAAAGGCCATTTGTGCCGCGACCAGTAGTTCGAATATGCCAAAAATTGATTTCAGGGCTTCACCAGACATTTGCGTTGCCAGTGCCGCCCCCAACCATGCACCCAACACTACTCCCGGCGTCAACCGCCAGAAGGTATCCCACTGTACGCTGCCACGCTGATGATGAGCACGCACCGAAGCGATGGAGGTTAATACGATAGTGGCCAGCGAGGTACCAATAGCCAACTGCATAACATAAGTGCCACCAACACCCGCTGGCTGCCAAATTGCGATTAGCGCAGGCACAATAATTAAACCGCCACCCACACCCAACAAGCCCGCCATAGTTCCAGCAAAGATACCTAACAAACAATACGCAAAAAGAATTTCCAGGCCGGGCATGTAAAAAACTACTGTGAAGCCGCCTCTGGCAACAAGTCTTCAACCAATTGCGGCCGGGATATATGATGACCCTGCACATAATCCACACCCATAGCTTTGCACTCCATCATAACCACATCATTAACTACAAATTCTGCCACTGTTTTAATACCCATAAGGTGGCCAATCTGATTAATTGACCTGACCATAGCGCGATCAATCGTACTGGTGTGCATATCCTTCACAAGAGCGCCATCAATTTTCAGATAATCTACCGGAAGGTTTTTCAGATAAATAAACGAACTGAGGCCGCTGCCAAAATCATCCAGAGCAAAACGACAACCCTGCCGCTTTAATCCATTAATCAAATGTATTGCGCGAGTCATATTGGCAATTGCCGTTGTTTCAGTAATCTCAAAACACAAACGATGGGCGGGGGCACCCGAAGTGTTTATTTCTTCCAACACAAATACCAGGAACCCTTCATCACACAGAGATTGACCGGAAAGATTTACTGACAAACGAACAGACTCATTCACATCGAAACGAGCCTTTAATAATCGTAGTGAATTCCTTATTACCCAGCGATCAATGGCCGGCATTAAATGATAGCGCTCTGCCACGGGCAAAAAGGTATAAGGAAGTAATAACTCACCATCAATATTCAGCCGCAACAGTATTTCACTATAGTGCTGCGGAGAACCTTTTTCTAACGGTTGTATTGTTTGCTCATACAACTGGAAATAATCTCCCTCAAGCGCGCGACGAATCTGCTGCAAACGGTGCATGTCACCTTTGTGTCGCGCCATTGCAATATCATCCTGCTCAAAAACGTGCACTTTGTTTTTACCACTGTCCTTAGCTGCATAACACGCAGAATCAGCCGCACTCAAGATATCAGTGATGCTGCCACTATTTGCCGAAATAGGCACCAGACCAATACTCATTCCGACATCAAACACTTTGTCTTCCCAAACAAAATGAAAATCATGAATCATATCAACCAGGCTTTTTGCCACTTTCTGCGCCATCTCAAGATGACACCCTTCAAGCAAGAGACCAAATTCATCGCCGCCCAGGCGAGCAATAGAATCAGACTCTCGAATACTGGCGCGCATGCGCACAGCCAGCTGTTTAAGCAATTCGTCGCCGGCCATATGACCACAGGTATCATTCACCACTTTGAAATGATTCAAATCCATAAAACAGAGTGCATGCACTACATCATCATGACGACTGCTATCCAGCGCTAACTCCAGCCGCGTTTCAAATTCACGACGATTAAGTAAGCCTGTCAATGCGTCATGACTGGCCTGATAACTTAAACGATGCGTCAATACAGAAAGTTCTGTCGTATCATGAAACACTAACACCACACCACGTACCTGATTAGCACTGCGCAAAGGTGACACACGAACATCAACCGCAAACTCATTCACGCCCTCACGATCCGCCAGTAATATTTCACCAGGAATGGCAAAACTATCGCCACTTTCCAGACAACGAGTGACCGGATCATCCACACGAACACTGGTCTCAGACTCAACCAGAATTAATATTTCTGACAAGGGGCGCCCCATGGCGGCTTCGAGAGAGCAACCGGTTAACTGCTCAGCCACCGGATTCAGATACTGGATGTTTCCCCGGGTATCTGTTGTTACTACACCATCACCTATTGATTGTAGTGTGACGTGCGCAAACTCCGCAGCCTCTTCGTAACTGGACTCGGCCTTAAGGCGACCTTCCTGTAAACGCTGACTATGCACCGCAGAAGCCGCCTCATTAGCCAACAGGCTTATTAAATCACTATCACGAGCGGCAAATTTCCTTGTCTCATTCTGGGTAGCCGCCATGAGGACACCAATCACATTACCTTCAATAATCAGGGGGGCAGCTATACATGATTTGACCTGATACTGTTGGATAATACGTTGACTCACGCGAGGATCATTCTGCATGTTCGTTATCGCAACGAGTTTTTTTTCCTTAAACACCAGCACAGAAAGACCAACTTCATCTTCAGAAACCCGGAAGTGGCCATTAGGATCATATGATTTTCCAGATTGGGAAACCGCAACCATTTCTTTGCTACCAGCTTCATGTAAAGACAAAAATACTATATCGACAGCCAATGCCTCACGACATATCTCCACAAGCTGGTCATAAGTCTCAGTTATTGAGATGTCTTCCTCACCGGTGCGCAGAAAACGGTTGCCGATTTCCAGTGCTCGCCGACGCAAATGCAAATGCCCCAACAATTCCTGATAACGCCCAGCGAGTACGCCCAGCTCATCTGTTGAACAGGCAGTAATTGCATGCGTGTCAGTAATACCACGCTTTCCTTCTACAATGCTTTCCAGCGGCGAGAGGCTCTGGGCAAAACTACGCATAAACATCAATGCACCAGCAACAACCAAAAACTGCAAACTTGCCCAGATAACAAAAGTTTCAAATGTGAAATAGTCGGTGCGCGTCCAGTAATACTGCACCAGCATGGTATCGACCAATAAAGGCACCAGTGCGGCAATCAGAAAAACACGGGTACTAATTTTGACCACCGGTTTTTCAAGATGCACCCCCTGTAATGCACGCCCAAACAAATCCAGCATCCAGAAAAATATCGGTAAGCCAACAATAATGGAAACACACATGGCTACCAGGCTTATACGAAACCAGTCCTTTGGCATGGCGACAAAATCAGCGTAATACTCGGCACTGAAAATAACGGTAACGGGCGCTACCGACAAATAAATAAGAAATACAGCCCAAAAATGTAGTGGAAACGAGCGGATCCTTGCCAATGCTTTTACGGCCCGCTCTTCGGATGGTTTTGCAAGATGTTCCACAACCGGGCGTAAGAAGCGATCAAAATAAAACAGTGCAATAGCCAAAGCTAAAATAATAAAACCAGGCTCAGCAGGAGTCGTTAACACGACAGACATCTGTTCTACAGTGAACATCTGAATGTATAAAAGAAATGACAACCCAAAGACGGGTGGAACCGTCCAGGCTATAATCACCAGATTGCGAGCACGTCGTTGGAAATTTTTAGCCGTTAGTATTGGCTGAGGATCCATATGAAAACCTAATCCAAAGTGTTTTTGTGTTTACAAATTCATGTAACCCAATATGCCGGGTTTCATCAGTGGCAAGATGCCTGCCAGGCCATAGATTCTTCAGGTTATCTATTTCAACAGGGCGAGGCGATACTCCATTAGGATATTAGGAAAAAGCCCGATAAACCAGCCATAATAACCATTAATAACTTAAGTGAATAAGTGCCACAATTAACCTACTGGCTACTCATGACAACACTTAATAGCACCTATCAACAACGTGTTATCTAAGGAGTCATACAGGTAACATAACACTATGGACGTTTATTTGGTCGGCGGTGCAGTGCGTGACAAATTATTGGGGTTAAAGCCCAAGGAACACGATTGGGTGGTGGTTGGTACCACACCGGAAAAAATGCTGAATCTTGGCTACAAACAGGTTGGTAAAGACTTTCCGGTATTTTTGCATCCCGATACTCATGACGAGTATGCCCTGGCCCGCACTGAGCGAAAAACTGCACCGGGCTATCATGGCTTTGAAATGTTTGCAGCACCTGACGTTACTCTGGAAGAGGATCTTTTACGACGCGACCTCACCATTAACGCTATTGCGGAATCACCGGATGGCGAAATCATTGATCCGTACAATGGCCAGCAGGATTTATCAGACAAATTGTTACGTCATGTCTCACCAGCGTTCAGTGAGGACCCTGTGCGTATTTTGCGTGTTGCTCGTTTCGCTGCTCGCTTTGCACATATCGGTTTTACTGTTGCTCCCGAAACCAATGCTCTTATGCAAAACATGGTTGAAGCTGGCGAAGTGGATGCGCTGGTGCCAGAGCGGGTGTGGGCAGAAACCAATAAGGCACTGAGCGAACAAACACCCTCTCGCTTTTTTGAAGTATTACGTGAATGCGGCGCACTAAAAAAACTCTTTCCGGAAATCGATCGCCTGTTTGGTGTACCACAACCCGAGTTACATCATCCGGAAGTTGATACCGGCGTTCATACTATGATGGTTCTGGAACAAGCGGCAAAACTTTCTACTGATAATGAAATACGCTTTGCCGCCCTGGTTCATGACCTGGGAAAAGGCACAACACCAAAAAAAGAATGGCCCAAACATATCGCTCACGAACAACGTGGTGTGCCATTGGTTGCTGAATTATGCACCCGCTATCGTGTTCCCAATAACTATCGCGAGCTGGCAGAGTTAGTGACACAATACCATCTACATTATTTCCGCATTGGTGAAATGCGTCCTGATACGATAGTTAAAACATTGCAAAGCCTGGATGCCTTTCGTCGCCCGGAACGTTTTGAACAATTTCTTATCACCTGCGAATCTGACTCACGTGGACGCAAAGGTTTTGAAGACAAAAAACCGGAACAAACAGAAATGTTTCGTAAGGCATTTCAGGCCGCGGCGGCTATCAGTACCGAAGCTCTAATCGAACAGGGACTTAGTGGAGCTGCTATTGGCAAAGAACTGCAAAAATTACGAATTGAAGCTGTCACTGAAACCATAAAACAAGCACTTGGCTAATAGTTTTTATAGCTGGCTATTTATTGGGCCTCTAACCAGAAAGTTACCGGTCCATCGTTAACGAGTGATACCTGCATGTCTTCACCAAAACGACCTGTCTCAACATCAGGAAAATCTGCCTGTGCTCGCTCAACTAAATATTGAAATAATTCCTGACCTTTGTCGGGAGAGGCAGCAGAACTAAAACTGGGGCGTTTACCTTTCTGAGTATCGGCAGCGAGAGTAAATTGTGGGACAAGCAATAAACCACCATTTATGTCTGTAAGACTCAGGTTCATCTTGTCTTCATCATCCGGAAAAACTCGATAACTTAGCAGACGTTCCAGTAAACGATTCGCCTGTGTTTCAGTGTCGTTTTTTTCCACACCCACCAAAACCAAAAGACCCTGATCGATCCGCCCAACTATTTTTTTGTCGATGGCAACGCTTGCTTCTGTTACCCGCTGCAATAAACCAATCATGACTGGTTACTCCAGGCGCTGAGCGAAATCATCCGTTGCCCGCACTAACGCATCAATAATTCCTGTCTCCAGTGCGGAGTGTCCGGCATCAGGAATAATCTGCATGATTGAGCCAGGCCAGGCATGATACAAATCCCAGGCGCTCTGCATAGGGCACACTACATCGTAACGACCCTGCACAATGATTCCTGGAATATCAGTGAGTCGCCCCGCATCACGTAAAATTTGGTCTGGTTCAAGAAAACTATCGTGGGAAAAATAATGGCTCTCAATACGCGCCAGACTTAATGCATTATGAGGTTCTGTGTAATGATCAATGACAGTTTTACTGGGATGCAAGGTCGAAGTACGCCCTTCCCATTTTGCCCAGGCTTTGGCAGTCGCCATGCGAGCCAGTTCGTTTTCGCTATCAAGCCTTTTATAATAAGCGCCAA
>JAUVNZ010000354.1 GCA_030599435.1 Gammaproteobacteria bacterium
CACTGAACGGCTTCGATTTGCAGGGCGCCACCATCCCTGAGGAAGAGGTTTTTAAAGGTGGTCCACCAAAAGATGGTATTCCCTCTATTGATCATCCCCGCTTTGTTAAGGTGGTAGCTGCAGACCAGCTGGATGATTCAGACTTTGTGCTAGGCATAGCGCTTAATGGCATTGCCAAGGCCTATCCCTTGCCGATTATGAACTGGCACGAAATTGTAAATGATCGTTTTGGCGATTTGCCTGTGGTTGTTACGTTCTGTCCGCTATGTGGTTCGGGGTTGGCGTTTGAATCACAAATCGATGGGCGCCACTTAACATTTGGTGTGTCCGGCTTGTTGTATAACAGCGATGTATTGTTATACGACCGTCAAACAGAGTCCCTCTGGTCACAACTAAAATCTTCAGCGGTGTCGGGATTTTACAAAACAAAAAAATTAAGACTCGTGCCCATGCAACATACCACCTGGCAGAATTGGAAAAAACAATATCCCAACACGCTGGTATTAAGTTTTGATACGGGTTTCTCACGTAACTATTCTCGAAATCCCTATGAAGGTTACGAAGACATAGAACAAACCTACTTCCCGGTAAAGTTCCGTGCAAAAGGTCTGCACCCAAAAGAAAGAGTTATTGGTTTAACGATTAATGGCAAAGCAAAAGCATGGCCGCTTGTTGAGTTGCGCAAAGCAGGCAGAAGTATTAATGATGTTGTTGGAGGCAAGCCAGTTATTGTGCAGCTAGATAAAAATAATGAGTCCGCCACTGTTGTCGACAAACAGGGTGAAATCCTGGCCAGTGTTAACCTGTTCTGGTTTGCCTGGGCAGCATTTCATCCAGAGACTGGTTTGTATAGGTATTAGTTTAGGTATTAGCTTAGGTATTAAAAATAATCTTCAGGAACACCTTCTGGTGTAAGGCCAGTTTTCTGTAGTGCTTTCTGGTTTTTAATTTCACGTTTTTTATTATCGAGATATTCTTCACGCGTAAGTCCAACTAATTGTTTGGGGTGTTTTGAGATATAGGCATACCAGCGCGTCAATTGTGCGGTTTGACGATATTCTTCAGGCGATTTTTTAGAATCCAGAACTGATTGAATCGCAAAAATGTAGCGCATCACATTACGTTCAACCACACCTTGCAGCCCTTTAATATAAACAGGTTCACCATTTCCGTTTTCACCTGTTACTGTAAAGCCCACTTTTTTGAGCCCGATGGTAGCCAAATACGCCCTCATGGCAAGGTCAGCCCAAAAGCCGTACTGGTAACGGTATGTAAAGTGTACAAAACTGTGTTGATCATCAATGGAAATAGCTTCCAGGTTGATCAGGTAATCGTGGGTACCAAGCGGCCCTTTGGGTGCTGAAAGATTAACGTTTAATGTGTGAGGATCTTTCTCATCCACTGTAAATTGATACGTAACCGCAAAGGCGCTTGAAGGCTCCTGGTAATGTTTGCGCCCCACATACAGTTTAAGCTGATCTTTTCCGGTCTCATTTTTACTATAGGTACAGGTTTTAATATTCTGGTGCAGTATGGCCAGCTCACACCATTGCGCCGGTTGGGAGAGCATCTTATCCAGCTCAAAGAAAGGCGTGTTCAACAAAACATACACTTCACCTTGCGCGTAGTCTTTGCCCGTATCACTGCTAAGAACAATGGGCTCACCAAAAACACTTTTCTTTAACTTAGGTTCAAGCTCTTTGTATTTTTTTATTAAAGGTGAATTCGGTGCTGGACCATCAGTTGCCGTACGTTGGTCCGGTTCTTCGGGGAGTGCTGCTGTGGCGAACCCAACAAAACCGAGCACACAAAAAACAAACACACTTAACGTGCGCAATATGCCTACAGGGATGTAACGAGAACTAAACAAAGAGAGAAAAAAGCGAGAATTAGTTAACTCGGCATGCTGCGTTTGCTGCCTAGCCATCTGAGTAAAGGTTCCCATTGTTCCATGTCATGTTCTACGGCAGCAGGGCCTAATTCAAAAATACCCAGGCCGCGTTCTTCCGCACGAATATAATTCTGGCTATCACGTAATGAGGTGACAAACGGAATCTTCAAACTGTTCAGGAATATTTCCAGTTTGTGGAATACCAGCGTATTTTCTTTTACACGGTTGGCCACCACGGCAATCTTGGTTTGCTTACGAGACACCTTGCCCACCAGCAACAGGTCGCGGATAAAATGCGAAGCCGCACGAATATCAATCGGTGAAGGTAAAACAGGAATAATTATG
>JAUVNZ010000370.1 GCA_030599435.1 Gammaproteobacteria bacterium
CATGTCGGTGCTAGTGGTATTAACTTTGGTTTACTTGCCTTTGTATTTGTAATCGGTGCGCTGCGTTGGGATAAGAAAGCAATCGCATTGTCGTGCCTGGTCTTTTTTATGTATGGCAGCATGATTTGGGGAATATTTCCGACTGAGCCGGGTGTTTCATTTGAGTCTCATTTCTTCGGCGCGGCTATTGGTGCCTTATGCGCCATTATTTTTCGGAATGTTGATGCCAGGCCACCTGAAAAGCGCTATGACTGGGAAGATGAAACTGAAGAGCCGGACGATTTATTAGAAGACGACAATCATACTATTCATTAAAAACCAGCCGCATTGAAAGGGAAGTAATCGAATATGAAAAAAATAATTAAGATGGAATGGTCAAAATCTACCAAGGGCACTCATGTTTATGCAAATAATGAGTCAGAGTCACTGGTTCCCACTATTTACATCAAGAAAAATGGGTTACCGACAGAAGCTCCCCGAAATATCACGCTAACGTTAGAATATGATGAAAGTAGTGACTCCAATTAAGAAGTCAGGAAAACCGGGTAAGAAAATAGGGGTGGCTCGAATAATCTGGCATAATATTGAGATTTTATGGGTGCCCGGATCTATCGTTATCTGACCACCTGGCGTATATGATCTCTTATTATTTTTCTATTTTCTTAGCGGAGCTCAAACAGTGACAGAATTCTTTTTTAACTACGGACTATTTTTAGCGAAGTCGGCGACAATTGTGGTTTCGATCCTGGCGGTAGTGATGTTTTTTATGTTTCTGGCCGGAAAAAAACAGGCAGATAAAGCTGGTAAAAAGGATAGTATTGAAATCACAAAATTAAATAATAAGTATGACAATTTAGCGATGCTGATGAACACCAGCATGTTGCATAAAGACAGGTTAAAGAACTACATCAAAGAAGAAAAGGGAAAGTTAAAAGAAACCATTAAAGATATTAAGCGTGGGCCACAAAAAAAGCGTATTTATGTATTGAATTTTCACGGCGACATTCGCGCATCAGCGGTTGCTTCTCTGCGCGAAGAGATTACGGCTATTTTGACGGTGGCCGCTGAAAATGACGAGGTGTTTGTACGGTTGGAGAGCGGGGGCGGTGTGGTGCATGGATATGGGCTAGGGGCATCTCAATTAATGCGTATCCGGGACAAAAACATTCCACTAACGGTGTCAGTGGATAAGGTGGCTGCCAGCGGCGGTTACATGATGGCCTGTGTAGCTAATCGCATTATTGCAGCGCCATTTGCGCTTATAGGTTCCATAGGGGTGATTGCACAGGTACCCAATTTCAATAAAGTGTTGAAGAAACATGACATCGAGTACGATCAGTTTACAGCGGGTGAATTCAAAAGAACCGTGACCATGTTCGGTGAAAATACCGATGAAGCGAAGGCTAAATTTCGTGAAGAGATAGAAGACATTCACGCGTTGTTTAAAGATTTTATTATCCAGCACCGGCCCGATGTTGATATTGTTAAAGTATCTACCGGTGAAAGTTGGCCTGGTACCCGTGCCCTGGAAAAGAATCTGGTCGATGAGTTAAAGACCAGTGACGACTACTTGCTGGAAAGTAGTAAAGACGCCGATATTTATGAATTAAAATATGTGAGCAAGAAATCGTTGGGTGAAAAAATAGGGTTTCAAATGCAGCGCCTGGCCGACAAATTCCAATATGGCTGAATGAGGTTTACCCTAAATAATAAGGGATAGCCCCCAGAATAATAGGGGATAGACCGCTCAAGTGCATCTCGGCAACTGCGTCCTGCGTTGCTCTCGATCGCTGCTCCCGGCGCGATTCTACCTCCTCCGTCCATGGAGTCGTACCTTCCCACATCCATGTGGGTCGCTGCACCCGCGGCACTTGTGCCCCGAGGGTATAAGGCTGACGCTCTCGCGCTTCCTGCGCTTCGCGAAATAAGAACGTCCATGTTCAAATCCTTAGCCAAAACCCCAATTAATTTCTATATATGTCCATAATTCCTTTCTTAACGGGCAGCTAAAATAAAAACTCGTTGTTGAACGTGGTTCATGCGTTATCCTAGGTCCA
>JAUVNZ010000186.1 GCA_030599435.1 Gammaproteobacteria bacterium
AACTAAGTATTTTCATTATGGTATTAAAATTATATATACGGAAACATTGCATATATTCTGTCTAACTGTTAAATCGGTTAACTTAACCAGCAATCATGTTAAGAGTCTGAGTGATCGATAACGTTACAAAATAGTTACCCGTTTATTTATTCTGATTTTCACTTTTACATAGTGGTGGTGCTCCTCCGCCACACTCACAATACACATCGGGTGGGCAGTAACATTGAGCAGGAATGAACTCACAGCCCTGTTTGGCCTCACAGCTTTCTTTCGTACCTTCGCTTTGTCGGAACATCAACTCACAGTGATCTTTTGCAGGTAAACATTGGTAATTAGTGGTGTTGTTTTCTTTCTTTAGCGTGCACGCAGCTGACGTTAGACACTCTTTCTCTACCAACTGCTGGCAACTTTTTTCGTCGCCGGCCAATTCTTCAGCCTGATCTGCCACGATAGCCATTACTTTCGGCGTTTGTGCTGAGCGCGCTAATCCTGACATTTCCGAGTCTGCTTCCTGAAAGGTGGCCTCCTGTTTCTTGCGGGCTTTAGCTTTACTGAGTGGCGCCATATTGCTCATAACCGACAGTTTTCCAGCTGAAATTGCTGCAGGAGCATCAGCCTTATCTTCTTGTCTTTCCACTTTGCTTTGTGTCTCAGCCTGCCTTTTTTCTTCCAGGTGATCAGGTTTAGTGGTGAGTATTCTTTTAGGTACTGTTTTTTCTAGAATAATTTTTTCTTGCTCCATGACAGCAACAGGTTTGCTTGCTCCTGATAATACCGGCGATTCTTTTTCTATCATCAATACCACGGTCACGCTTAACACGATCACTGCCGCCACAGAAAATGACTGTGTCCACCCGGGGAAATAATTTAATTGCTTAGATGATTGTTCAAGTTCGTCTTGCGCCTTGGCCAGAACAGCATCGTCTACCGATTTCGATGGCTGCTCCGTGCTAGCACGCCCATACAATGATGACAGATTTTCATCATCAGTTGGATCGTTGTCATTGATGTCAGTTGGGTCGCTCACAGGCAATCCTCTTCTTCGAGTGGGGCGCGTAATTTTTTTACTGCATAGCGTAGACGGCTCTTTGTGGTTTCACGGGTACTCGCGGTTATCTCAGCAATTTCATCCAGCGAATGAAAACTTTCCTGGCGAAGCACAAACACATTTCGTTGGTCAGTTGGCAAGGTCTGCACCAGTTTCTGTAATAGCTCAATACATTTATTATCGATAAGCTGTTTGGCAGGATCCGCTGTGTTATCTGGGAGTTCGTCGGTTTCTTTGTTTTCCGAATTCACTAAACGCACTGCGTTTCGCCGAAAGTGATCGATGGCACGGTTGTGTGCGATGGCATACAAATACGTTGAGAATTTTGCGGAGGCCTGATACTGATTGCGCGAAGTTATTACGCTGGCCCAGACTTCCTGGAAAATCTCTTCTGCCGTAGCCTGATGGTTGTCTAACTGGCGAAGCAGGTAACGATACAATGGTGCGCGGTGACGCTCATACAAGATTTCAAACGATTTTATATCGTCATCCGCATAGCTCACCATTAATTGCTCGTCGGACGTATCCATAAAATAACTATACAACAATGTTCCCTATTAAAAGTACCGAAAAACAGTTACTGATAAAAAATCCCACAGTCAGTATTAGAAATATTAACAGCGACTGCGGGAGTTTTTGTTTTCACTTATTCCCTGATCTTTTTAGCGTTACCCGGGTTCAAGCTGTTGGCTAGACTAACCAGCTGCACAAACTCGGAACGATAACCGAAGGGATCTGAGCCACGAGAATTGCGTGCCAGGTTCAACACATCGGCGTAGGTAAAGGACGCAGTATAAGTGCCTCCCTTCAACAGCTGACCAAAGCCCGCCACACTGGCGGCGAACTGGAAGTCTGTACTAGTGTTATTTAATGATGATTTAATATCCCGTGCATACAATGGTTGCTCGATCAGCGTGCTCTTTGATTGGCCGGGTTTCTTGTAGCGTAGGCGAAGAAAGGCCAGTTCCTTGTTGTCATCTGAAATCGCTTTACCACGTTTTTCTTTTGAATCAGCGTAACGTAGAGGATAAATTTGTCCCGTACGACTGGCCAGGGTGACTTCATACAGAGCCGTCACAGTATGGCCAGCACCTATATCTCCGGCATCGACTTTATCGTTATTAAAGTCTTCGCGTTTTAATACCCGGTTTTCGTAACCAATTAGACGATATTCAGATACCGCGGCAGGATTAAATTCAATTTGGATCTTGGTGTCGCCGGCAATGGTTTGCATAGTCGATGACATCTGGTCGACCAACACTTTTTGTGCTTCTTGCAGGCTATCAATGTAATAGTTCGCACCATTACCATGATCGGCCAATTGTTCAGCCAGATGATCATTGTAATTTCCAGCACCAAAACCCAGCGTGGTTAACGTGACACCACTCTTGCGTTTTTCTTCCACCAGGGATTTCAGTGATTCGAAGTTGGTAGTGCCCACATTAAAGTCACCATCGGTAGCTAGCAGTATGCGGTTAATGCCACCTTTGACGAAAGATTGTTCTGCCATACGATAAGCGAGACGAATACCGGCTCCACCATTGGTGCCACCACCGGCCTGCAATCTTTCTAATGCGTTAATAATGGCTGCCTTTTCATTGCCGGGTGTTGGTTCTAACACAACGCCACTGGCGCCGGCATACACCACCATCGAAACATGATCTTTGGCGTTGAGCTGACGAGTTAACATGATGAGCGATTTTTTCAACAAACCTAGTTTGTTATTCGAGCGCATGCTGCCAGATACATCAATCAGGAACACCAGATTCGCAGCTTTAAGTTCTTGCTTGGGCACTTCATAACCTTTAATGCCGATACGTAACAAATGACGGTTAGCCGCCCAGGGTGATGGCGCCATTTCCGTGGTGACTGAAAACGGGGTTTCTTTGGAACGGGGTACAGGGTACTGGTAGGAAAAATAATTAATCATCTCCTCGACACGCACAGCGTCATGTACAGGCAATCTGCCTTCACGCAGCATCCTGCGAACATTAGTGTAGGACCCTGTATCCACATCGATGCTAAATGTTGAGACCGGTTGTTCGGCAACACGTTTGACAGGGTTGTCGCCGAGGTGGGCATAGTTTTCTCTATCCCTTGGTTCAACAGCAATACGGACATTCATTGGAACACTGGTTTGATAAGGGGCTTGATAGCGGGCGATTTTGTTTGGCGCTGGGTATTTATGCCGTTCCTTTTTTTCTGCGGTGACTCTGCCAGCCACGACTGATTGCGGCCTTATTTGCAGGACTCTGGGCAGGGCTTCAGATTGGCGAACAGAGGCATCCTGTTCTTCGAGCAGAGCTTTCGTTTTGCCAGGCCGAGCATTGAGAACAAGGGTATTCGTTTCACTTTCAAGATCAGGTTTGGCCTTAACACTGGGTTGGCTCGCTTTCTTTATTTGTTCTTTCGGAACCGGATCTAGTAATACGACCGATTCGGTTTTTTTGGGGGTTTCGCAGGCAATCAGGGCCATGGACACCATAGTGAATATCAGGGTTTTTGCTGGTTGTTTCATTGTTACTTCTCCTCATTTGGATGGCTGTTTTTTATTACTGACAGGGCTATAAGCGCAGGAGAATCGAAAAAGGGTTAAATCGGCGGAAAATTTTTCACAAAAACTGGGTCATGTCTGTCCGCTTTAACCCACTAGCTGATAAGCACCCGAACCACGTACAATCCCTAAATGCGCTATTTATTGATCTTCATGTTATTACTCCTTGCCGGCTGTGGTTTCCACCTCCGTGGTGCGGTGGAATTGCCGCCCGCGTTATCTGAAATTGCAGTAAGGGATGGAGCCACGGATATCGCCCCGGATCTTCGTAGTGCGTTGAAAAATGCAGGTGTTCTAGTTGCTGATACAGCTTCGATGGTGTTGCAGCTACGCGCAGAACAATATGGTAAAAGGGTGTTGTCGGTGGATTCGCTTGGCCGAGCTCAGGAATACGGCTTGAGCTATACGGTGAAATTTTCCCTGAAGGATGAAGGAAAGAATGGAGCCATGTGGATATCTGAAGATACTGTTACCCAGGTCCGTGATCTGCGTTTTGATGCAACTGCCGTACTGGGGGCTTCTAGTGAGGAAGAGCAGCTAAAAACAGAAA
>JAUVNZ010000239.1 GCA_030599435.1 Gammaproteobacteria bacterium
ACCGCCACTAGAACAACTTTGGATAAGTATTAAAGTAAATAGAATCAAATATTTTTTCACAATTATCTCCTTTCATTTGTTTTAGTTGTGTATCAACACATGCAGCTTTATGCAGACATCTCAAAAACAGAATATAGGGTTATCTAGAAATAAGATTGATGTGTATCAATATTAGAGGTATAAGGTTTGCCTGATATAACTGAGTTTTATTGCAGATTGCAGAATGACCACTTTGGGTCGACAACGCCCTGTCGGCCCATTATCCCGAATGCGGATATGCGGCACATCTCGGACCTTCAACACAAACAAAAACGGCTCCCGAAGGAGCCGCATTTCATTAATATTTAATGGTTATGCTTTCTTGCGTCTTGCTACTCCGATTAAACTGATAAGACCTGAACCGAATAACCAGACTGTGGCACGAACAGTAACAACACTAGCTTTGGCACGGATTATTGACGCGTCATCGGTACATTATAAGCTACATTGCCAGAATCACTCTTTCCGTATATTACCGGAGTACCTGCAACGGTATCATCAACCACATAGAACGCTGCTACTTCCATACCTGGGAAAAAATCAGGGTTGGCAGGAGTGACCGAGTTAATGGTGATAGTTACCGAAGTAACTGACTCATTATTAAGCAAGGTGCCGGAACCGTCCTGGGCTTGTGGTGGTGGAACAGAAGCACCACTAAGATCAATCCAACCTGTAATAGCCATCACTGCTCCTGTTTTTAAAGTAACGTCAAAAACAGTATCTATTGTTTCAGTACCTGTGCAACTTCCATCGGTTGATGTATATAAGTAGTCTCCCATAACCCCGGAAGTTCCAGAAATAATCTCTGATACGAGGTAGTCCATACCACCTTGTGCTTGTGGATATGTGCCACAGGGCCTTTCCCATGTACCATCTAAAGACATCGTTACACCGGATACGGTGAGTACATTTATAAAACCTTCATCTACCATCCCATCGCAATTATTGTCGACGCCATCATTGATTTCTGTAGCGGCAGGATTGACAGTAGGGACACCATCATCACAATCGGTGTTGTCGAGCACATAACCGTCGGGCTGTGAAGTTGCGACCTGAGTAGTAGTCGGATCACCAAATGAATCACCATCTGCATCCTGGTAGTAGGTACTTGTAACTGGTGGGGGGCTATCATCACTACCACTAGAGCATGCTCCTAAAGCCAGGAGCACTATAACCACACTTAATATTTTCAATTTCATATCTATTTCTCCTAAGGCACTGCATGTGTGTATAAACATCATAGACACACATGCACAAATTAAATTGACAGGCTGCGCACATAGTTTTACTACATGAGGATTAACGGCCACCCCACACGTTAAAACAAAATGTTTTCATTACATTTTACGTAATATAGGCAACAACACACTTTTTAAAGGCGCAGTTGCGGCTAATTGTCTATTTCTTGATTCAGCTCAACTTCGGGGAACCACGTCGGTTGATTGAACGTCAGCTCTGGGTCGTTTTTTCCCTGTCGGCTCATTATACCGAATGCGAATATGCGGCCAATAGCGGACATCATCTTCGATATAACGAAGGTTTATCGAGTAGACTTCAAAATATCATTACCCAGCTTACAACCATAGTGGTGTCTATAATTTAATTATGCTGCCTATTGAATCACTGTCCATTTCATTATCGACTTTTACCCTAATTGCCCTGGCTGAAATCGGAGATAAGAGCCAACTAGTGTGTATGACATTAGCCGCCCGTCACCGTCATTGGCCTGTGATACTAGGCGCAGCAGTAGCGTTTGTCGTGCTTAACACTCTGGCAGTATTATTTGGTGCAGGTGTGTCCGCATGGATACCTGAGCGAGTAACTGCAGGCTTGGTAGCAATATTATTCGGTGCATTTGGTATTCATGCTTTACGTACCCAGGATGAAGACAGCCCAGATAAGGTAGTGGAGAGACCGGGTCATAGTATATTCTTCACTACATTGCTTTTGATATTTGTGGCTGAATTCGGTGATAAGACACAAATTGCGGTAGCTGGGCTAGCCAGTAGCATGACTCCTTTTCCGGTATGGCTAGGCGCGACAATCGCATTGGTTCTGGTTTCCGTACTCGGAGTCTGGTTTGGACGCACAGTATTACAGCGTTTTCCACTTCTATGGTTGCATCGTCTAAGTGGTGTGATTTTTGTTTTGTTTGCATTATTAGCTGCCTGGCGCGCGCTTTCTTTATAGGGCCAGTGTTAAGACAAGTATTTTCCACATGAAAGATGAACGGCCGCTCAGGGTCGGATTTTTCCCTTCAAGTATATTTACCGAAGGTCCGTTAACGCAAAACTCAGCTTATCCCGGTCAGCAAACCCTCATTTATTTACATCAACAGGGAAAGTCCGGCTAACAACAAACCTCCGACGCCTGTCGAGCAATAGTGTTCCAGATTTGGTTTTCCTTATTAAAAGTTCAGGAGATAAACCAATATACTAATGCACTAAAGCTCATGGCAAGAGGTAAAGTGATCAACCAGAAAAGGAGAATACTTTTGCTTACCCTGGTGTCATGGCTTTGCCAATTATCCCAACACCAAAAATTACGCCCACGGCTACATGGATAGTATAGTCAAATGATTGTTATCTTTAATCTCAGCCAGTACCAAATGCAAGTCACCATAGTTAGAGGCAACAAGGACGCGAAGCGCAGTACGAGCAGTTAAGTAACTAGTACATCGTCTACATTATATTGACGGATTCAGTTGGCCTTTATCGTTTGTGAAGTAATCAACTTTATAATCAATGCCGACAGCGCAATACACCAGACAATACCCGCACCACTGGGTAAATCTAACAAAGCTGATAACGCCAGGCCCAGGCCAAAACCTGTTACACCAATCGCTCCGGCGACTAACATCGCATATTTTTCTTTAAAGGCAGCCGTTGCAAGTGCGGGTATGATTAAACTTGCAAATACCAGATACACACCGACCAGTTGTACCGTCACGGTTATAGCGCAAGCAAATAGTATATAAAAACCAGTGGTACCGATGCGTTGTCGAAAGATGTTCCAGAAAAGCAGCACTAGTAATGAAATCAATCCAGCATAGAGTAATTGATGCCATTCAACCCAGAGAATCTGCCCCACCAGTAATTCCCTGAGATGTTCGCCGGCATGCGGGTTATTTGCCAGTATCAATATGCCGGCGGTTGCTGCCAGAATAAAACCAATACCGATGAGCGCTTCCTGATGCTTGCCTGCTTTTTTCTCCAGTAGGCTGAATATCCATGCACCGGCCAGAGCACTGACGACAGCAAATGCCTGTGCTTCGAAGCCGTGCTCGTCCCAGCCAAAACTGTAGGCAATAATGACACCTAAACCCGCAATTTGCGCGATTGCCAGATCAATAA
>JAUVNZ010000261.1 GCA_030599435.1 Gammaproteobacteria bacterium
TTCATTGAATCGTGAATGAGGGACTTTAAAGAGTGTATTAACATCGTTGGTTAATGGGTGCTTGCGATCAACTACTTCATGTGGAAAAACTCCCCAGCATTTATCTGGCAAAAGCTGCCTTTTTTGATGATGGCGAAACTGTAATACAGCATGTGTTGCAAGGCACGAACATAATGTTGAAGGTACGTGCTCATATGACCAATCGATAACTTTAATCAATGGTTCCCAAAACGGTTCTTCTTCAAGATTGGGGTGTGTGACATTAGCGCCGGTAATAATAAGCGCATCCAGGCCTTCCTTTTGTATGGATTCAAACGACTCGTAATATTTTTCGATGTGCGCGTTGGCTTTCTCGCCTCTTGGTAATTGAGGAAAAGTAAACAGGTGTACATAAAATTGCGCTATCTGATTGCTTTCGCCGACAACCCGAAAGAATTGTCTTTCCGTTGCTTCTAGCGCAGCATCGGGCATCATATTCAGAAGTCCTATATGGATTTCACGAATATCCTGATGCTCGGCGCGAGCAGGATCCAACACGGTTTCCCCTTCCTGGCGAAGGCGATCAAAAGTTGGCAGTGATGTGTTAGCAACAAGTGGCATAATTTATTCTGCTTCCTTTAAAAAATGTCGAAGCCTACGTCCGTTCGATAGATTCAGCAATTAAACTGATGAAGTCATCTTCATTGTTAACTTTTTTTAGTTCATCCGTAGTAATAGTGTAACCATATTCCTTTGCTATCGCTTCATAGCGAGGGATGCGAGAAAAAAACAGCTTTGGAAAAACCCAGCGCACGAAGTCATCAGGATCTATTAGTGCAATAAAGGACAGATTTTTTTCCTTCATATACAGTGCCAAATGTTCATCCAGGAATGCTTCACGGTAATAGAGCGGTTTGGGAGCTTTCTCCGCACGCTGTATCAATTCTTCTTCATTTTCATGAGTTGCCTGTATGTAGAGAATTAATGTGTGTTTGGCCAAAGACTGAAGCACATCCTGATCATCAAGTTCACAGATACTTCCACCAACATCATTAATGAAATGATTACAGCCATAGATTGACTGGGCCTTGTTTATAAAATCAGGCACATCATTCATGGCGGCAATTTCTGCTTCACGGTGCAGGTTTTGACGTTTTTTAAATTCCTTTAGATCAAGGCCACCTTTGTCCGGATCTCCAAGTTTCCCCAGGAAGCTGGCCACTGGTTTTAGGTGGTCAGCAGTGATCTTGTTATAGATATCAATGGAATCGGACTCTAACAGGTCGTGCAAAAAAGGGATTTGCATCGCCTGATTCTTGATGTTATCGAGGATGGCCTCGTCAAGATATTGTGTACCAACACGATAGTCACCGGAATAATGAAACCAGTTCTGTTTACTCAAAATTGATGATATGCGAGTTTTGCCTACGCCAGACATGCCGAGCAATGTCACGCATTTGTGATCCCAGTTGGCAAACTCTTCTGCACTCAATTTCACTGTCTAAGCCTCATTACTTCCTGTTTTCAATCAAACGTGATTGTCCTTCATAGATGGCAGGTAGGTAAAGGGGTAGCAAGTCTTTTGTTTTTAACATTAGACCAAACGTTTTTTCAGTATTCTTGTGATCAGTCTTGCGACGGCTATATTGCCAAAGGTGGCTGTAACAAACGAAGCGGCACCATAACCCATTGAGCAATCCAGGGAGATGCCGTGAATGCCCGGTTTTTCATGGCTGACAGAACCATCAGGCCTGGGGTAAACGGGTTGTTGGGTAGAAAAGACACACTCTATCCCAAAATAACGTTTCGGCGTGCGGGTGAAACCGTGCTCAGACCGTAAACGGGAACGAACTTTAGCAGCCAGGGGATCATTAATGGTTCGGCTTAAATCTTTGACCTGAACCATTGTCGGATCGGTAAGGCCGCCAGCTCCACCGGTGGTAATGATGGGGATTTTGTTGCGTTTGCAAAAATAAATCATCTCGGCTTTAAATGTGATGCTGTCAATGGCGTCGATGACGTAGTCATAAGATCGTTCCTTAGACAAATAGTCAGCAAGATTTTCTGACGTCAGGAAATCGTCGATGGTGTTACAGGTACAGTGGGGGTTAATGCTGTTGACACGTTGCTCTAAAACGGCAGATTTCTTTTCACCAACCGTTTCCCTAAGGGCGGGCAGTTGACGATTAATATTGCCAATGGAAACAGTATCGTAATCAATCATCGTGATCTGGCCGATGCCTGTTCTAGCCAGTGCTTCCACTGCCCATGAGCCAACGCCACCCAGACCAACGGCACACACGTGCAAATTCTGAAGTATCTCACTGGCCTGTGTGCCATAGAGACGTTGAATGCCACCAAAGCGTTGTTGGAAATCATCATCTACAGACATGGTAAACGGAAATTCCTGTTGAACATTTTCAGGGGAGCTCTATATAAACGACTTTATGTAAACGACAGTACAGAGCAGGCATTAGCCGTTGTTTGCTCTGCGATGGTATTCACATCTTCGTTGCGTAGTTGTGCCAGGGCAGAAAGACACTCGGGTAAATATTCCGGGCTGTTACGTTCGCCGTGGTGGTTGGAACCCGTCATATCGGGCGCATCGGTTTCCAGAACGATCGATTCTATCGGTAACTGCTGGGCGAGGCGGTGAAGTTTGTGCGAACGCTCGTAGGTTAACATGCCGCCAAACCCAAGCTTAAAACCTAATGCTATATAACGATGTGCTTGCTCTATGCTGCCATTAAAGGCATGGCAAATTCCACCTTTAACCGGGATATGACTCAGCGTGGACAACACGACGTCGTGTGCTTTTCGCACATGCAAAATGACGGGCAGGGAGATTGATTGAGCCAGCTTGAGTTGGGCTTCAAACAGGCTTTGCTGGCGCTCCTTATTTAGCTCAGTGAGGTTCTTTTTGAACAAAAAGTCGAGGCCTATTTCACCAACCGCTATTGGGTTGCTCGTCTTTAGCCGGGTTTCCAGTTCTACGAGATCATTGTCGGCATGCTGATCAACGTAAACAGGGTGTAAGCCATAAGCAGGGTAAAGGCCTGTAAATTTGCCACACATTTTCTCCAGTCGCTCCCAGGTTTCTACCTCAATGCCGGGCACCACTATTCGTGAGACTCCTGCCTTCTGGCAATCCTTCAGCACCTCGTCACGATCCGCGTCAAAGGCTTCTACATCGAGGTGGCAGTGAGTATCAA
>JAUVNZ010000206.1 GCA_030599435.1 Gammaproteobacteria bacterium
AGTAGAACCTAACACACCAGCTGCTGCGGGTCCGTAGTGAATACCAATTCCTATTTCAATAGTTCTGTCATCACTTAGCACTATCGCCTGTGAGTGCTCAAGAATATCCATTGCTGTTATAAACGCATCTTCTGATGGACTCTCGCAACTTTCAAAGTCATAAACAGCGAGAATTGCATCACCCATGAATTTATTAACAACTCCGCTATGCTCAGCAACCAGATCAGCCATTTTTGTAAAATACGCGTTCAAAAACAGCAATACTTCTTCTGGAGGTATACTTTCTGCGTACGTTGTAAATTGACGTATATCGCAAAACAATATGGCCATATTATGCTGCTTACCACGTTTCAATGAATCTGTATCTTTGGTAAGTAATTTATTCGCAACATCCGGGCTCACCACCTGCCCCAATGTTGCCTGTATTTTTTCTTTTTCCTTAAGCTCATCAATCATTAAATTGGTTTGTTTAGCAATCAGGCCAAATTCATCTCGGCTGATTATCGGCACATAATTTCGATAATCGCCATTATGCACAAAACGCAGTACTGCCAATTGAATATCAAAGTATTGTTGCAAATTTACAGAGTGCGTATGAATTAAACGCAAGGTCAAACTCACCACGACAAATAACACAAAAAAAGCATCGGTAAGAAATGCCGTAAGGAATTGTTTTTCAGTCCAATCACTCGATTCGACTAATTTTAGATTGCTGTAACCAGACATTATTATTGCAGAAATAGCGATCAATACAGTAATCGTTAGAAACAAACTTAATCCATGGGTAACAGAGCCAGCCTCGAAGTCATGTTTGTATATTGGCTTATCGTTATCAAAACCTTTTCTCTCTCTAACAAGGGACATATCCATACTGGCGAAATAACCAATAATCAAAACACCAAAAAATAGTTTACCCGCCAATACAATGTGAACGTCGTTAAAAAGGAGCTGGATAGCAAACGTCATGATTCCAATCAGAACGAATAATCCAAAATCAAAGAAAAACTGTAGCCTTGGTCGTTCGAAGATATGCGCATTATCAACAATAATGTTCTGAAATCGGATTCGAAGCGCTAAAGCCACTAGAAATGGAGCCATAACGAGGATCAAAGAAAAAATAATATTCTGCGGAGCAGTATGAAGCGTACTCCTCACACCTATGATGGTGAGAAGAACGACCGCAAGGCCATAATAAAAGAAAATTAAGTATTTGAATTGATTGATATTCAACAGCTTACGGTCCAATTTCCAGAGTTTCCTTCATCCCATGAAACTATCGGCCTCAGACCGCCTAACCTTAGAACTAGATCACAACCAAAATGTGACGCATATAACAATAAAATCAACAATATGAGCAATATTCATGTCTCGGAGCGAAATCACGAGATACAAGTGCAAAAAATGGTAGTTTCAGTTCTATACACCCCGAAGCGCAGATAGGGCTAATATTCTCTCAGGCGATAAAAATTAGGGGGAGAATTTGGATAACTGCGGCCGTGATTCCGCAAGGATCATCGTTTAGTTTTAGTGTGTCCTTATCCTGGACCTTACTTTGTAAGCGCCATAAATAAACTTGGTAATTTTTCCGGCAGGCTTTCGACCTTATCGATAATCGTATATTGGTTCCCAAAAATATCCATGACGTAATCATCTTCACCAGGTTTAACGTTGGCGTCTAAATTAATGCAGTAGGTATAAATACCATCTTGATCGAGTTCTTGCACGGCTTTACGAGCATCTTGAATCAGCAATTGCGGGTCATCGACATCAATATCGGACGGCTCACCATCGGTGAGTACCAACATGAGTTTTTTATCGGCTTGTTGTGCCCCAAGGTAATGTGCGGCGTGTCTTAATGCTGCGCCCATACGGGTAGAATAACCGGCCTCCATGGCTGCCAATCGGCCTTTGACATCTTCATTCCAGTGCTCGCTGTAACCTTTGATGTGTTGGTAGCGCACCTCATGACGTGTGTTAGATGAAAATCCGGCGATAGCGAACTGATCACCTAAATGTTCGATGGCCCAACCAAGCAAGGCCACGGCCTCCTGACTCAGCTGCAATATGCTTTGCTCACAGCCCTCGGGTATCTCATCCAATGAGGCCGATAAATCCAGTAACAACATAACTGCAATATCACGCCCATCATGTTTATGACTCATGTTTATGCGCGGGTCTGGCTGAGCACCACTTTTAAAATCAATCAAGGAACGGATCGCAACATCCAGATCAAGATCACTACCATCTTCCTGATAGCGAACACGCACATAATCTTGCGGCTTCAGTAAATCCAGAATATGTTTGAGCTGCTTGGCCAGCCCCGCATGCTTGTCCAGTAGTTTGTCAATATCCGCAGCGTTACCTGATGGATGCAAGGTCTCATATAAACTCACCCAGTCAGGTCGGTACGATTTGGTGTTGTAATCCCATTCCTTGTAATGACGCGGTGGTAACCCGTCAAATTCGCTTTCTTTTGGTTTGGCTTCACGATTATCTTCAAAGGCCTCTTCTTCATCGCCCTCTTCGATAAACATCCACATGTGACGATTGTCATCACGGTAATCCACCTCGGTGTCGGTAAAATGCATATTGGGTGATTGGTCTGACTGGCGCCGGGTTTTGGCGATGTAAGATATCGCAATCTGCACAACATCTTTTGTCTCTGTTTCATCTTTCTGCATTAATTCATGGAATTGTTTTATGCATTCAAGAAGATCAGAATTCTCATACCCGTGATCAGGATTCAATATGCCATAAGACAACATGGCCAACCGATGACGAATGCAGGATTCTTTTTCAGAGTCGCAGGCATCTTCTTTAGGTACCGGGTGCAGTGACAAAAATAATCTTCTTAATCCCGGGTATTCCTGCATGGCCAAATGTTCAACCCGCGAGTCTTCCAGGAACTCGATAGCAATACGCTGAAACGGACTGAAATTATCAGCGATAATGGCAGTAGTCCAATGTTGATGTGCCGCAATATGTGCCAGCACTGCACGGTAACGATCGATACCTTCAATATCATCTGTATCATCAAACACATCAGGAACACGAATACCAAGATGATCGTAATACGGCACAGGTTTGCGCAATTCATCAAACCCACTGGAGTATGGAATTAAATAAGACTTCTGTTCCCACAGCGCCTTTAAATACAAATCAAGCTTGCGCTCATTATCAATAAACAATGTGCCATGTCGTTCACGGCTTAATATCGCCTTGCTATCCGCTGACTGCAAACAAAAATAATCTTTTTGCCGCTCCGGGTTATTGCTGTAGTTTTTTACGCCGTAGTCAATCCAGTTTTTAACGCCTTCCAAAGATAATTCGTTGAGCAAATACGGCGTCTGGTTTAACAAATCTGGCAAGCCGGGGCTTGGAATGCTGGTGTGAAAACCGTGAACAGAACCGGTCGTGCGCTCCATCATGTCGATTAAAATTTCGATGTAGTGCTTCAGCTGCTCTTCACTACCGAGTCGACGTGCCGCCTCAGCAATGGTATTTAAAAAAGGTGGAATGGCTTTGCCATTGGGTGTACGGGACATATCCCAAACTGTTTTCGACACCATCGACAGGGTAGATTCACCGAGTCGTTTCGCGACGCCAGGCATATCTTCCAGATAGACCAGTACCGGTTCAAAGCCACGACCGATCATGCAGATTAACGAAGCGCCTTTCAGATAGTCTTTGATTCCATCATTGGAAAGTACTGCCAACGCACCTGTC
>JAUVNZ010000342.1 GCA_030599435.1 Gammaproteobacteria bacterium
AGGTCGCCAGGGCGTCGCCCATCCCGGCCACCAGCGTTCGAACCGGGGCCCGGGCAATAACCCGGGTATCCACCAGGACCATGACCGGATTAACCCGGGTATAGACGGCGGTCTCCTGCACACCCTGTTCATTGTAAATGACAAGCAGGTCAGCTCGGATGTCTGCAATGTCACCTTCTTCAAGATACATAAACCGTTGTGTGGCTGGTAACAAGGCAGCAACATCTGAGGCAATAAAAAATTCTTCGTCACCTATCCCGATTACCAATGGACTTCCACGGCGCGCAGCTATTAATCGGCCTTGCTCTCTGGCGCTGATAACACCAAGGGCATAAGCACCCTCCAGATCTTTTACGGTGGCGCGTACTGCGGATAAAAGATCCATGCCTTCATCAACGTGATAAGCATATATTTGGTGGACAACAACTTCCGTATCAGTTTCAGAGGTAAATTCAAATCCTCTTTTTATTTGTTCTTCCCGTAACTGTTCGTGGTTTTCAATAATGCCATTATGAACTACCGATACGGTTGTACGGCAGATATGAGGATGGGCGTTGGCCTGACTAGGTTCGCCATGAGTAGCCCAACGTGTATGCGCAATACCTACATGGCCATTAAGACGGTTATTTATTGCTTCTTCAAGCGCGGCAACTTTACCAAGAGAGCGAACACGGTCTAACTTAGCGTCGGCATCAAGAATAGCAACGCCGGCAGAATCATACCCACGATACTCAAGCCGACGTAAACCTTCCAGAAGTACAGGAACCACGTTACGGTTAGCTACTGCCCCCACTATGCCGCACATACTCTCTTCACTCCTGGATTACTTATTTTTTTTTTCGGGCCGTTTCCAGCCTTCTCTTGTTACTTGTTTTGGCCGCGTTAGCGTTAACGTATTTGAAGGCGCGTCACGAGTAATTGTTGAACCTGCGCCAATGGTTGCACCATCACTTACTGTTACTGGTGCAATTAATTGGGTATTTGAACCGATAAAAACCTTATCGCCGATTATTGTTTGGTGTTTGTTAGCGCCATCGTAGTTACAGGTAATCGTACCCGCACCAATATTCACCTGTGAGCCCATCGTTGTATCACCTATATAACTTAGATGATTCACTTTGCTACCTTCTGCAATGGTAGATTTTTTAATCTCCACAAAATTACCCACCTTAACCTGGTCAGCCAGTTCTGTATCCGGTCTTATACGAGCAAAGGGACCAATTTCACAAGATGTGCCAATTGTACTTTTTTCCAAAACACAATTTGCATGGACATTTGTATCATTACCAATGCTTATATTTTTTAATACTACATTTGGGCCAATATTAACTCGATCACCAAGGCTTACATTGCCTTCAATAATTACATTGGCATCAATAATCACATCTCTGCCAAAACTTAAGTCTCCACGTACATCAAATCTGTTTGGATCACGAAGTGTTAAACCATTATCCATGTATGTATTGGCTAATCGACTTTGATAAGCGCGCTCAAGATTCGCTAGCTGTTGTTTGTTATTTACGCCTTCTATTTCTTCTGCACTTTCCGGTTGCCTAGTATTTATACCCACTCCATCCTCCGCAGCAAAACCAACAATATCGGTTAAATAAAATTCACCCTGCGCATTTTTGTTATCCAGACGATTCACCCATTGGCGTAATTCATTGGAGCGTACTGCTAACATCCCCGTATTTATTTCATTAATGGTCAGCTGTTCTTCCGTGGCATCTTTTTGTTCGACAATACACTGCACTTTATCTGTACTATCTCGCACAATGCGGCCGTATCCCGTAGGGTTTTCCAGTTTAGCCGTCAGTAACGCTAATGCGTTTTGCTCTGCAGCCACCACCAGCTTTTTAAGTGTTTCTGAGGTTATCAGAGGCACATCGCCGTACAATAAAAGAGCAACATGGTTATCCGGCACACTTGGCATAGCCTGCTGTACAGCATGCCCGGTGCCTAGCTGTTCACTTTGTTCTACCCAGTTTATTTTCTCATCGGACAAGACAGACTGAACCTGATCGCCTCCATGGCCATAAACCACGGTAATATCTGCAGAATCCAGCACCCTTGCTGCCTTGATTACATGCGTAAGCAACGGAGTCCCGCCGATTTCATGCAGAACTTTGGGTATATCAGATTTCATTCGTGTGCCCTGACCCGCAGCGAGCACGACGACACTTAAAGGCATGGCCATTTAAAACACTCTTTTGCTTAGTTATTTGCCTCAATGCGAGGCGATCAATCCAATCTGTACCGTACCATCTCTGCAACTACTTATCGGCAGGCCGACCTATTCTTATAGAAAACCAGGTAATTTGATACAAGAATACCGCTTCCTATATTAGCGCCGTTGACTCACACCATCTATGG
>JAUVNZ010000290.1 GCA_030599435.1 Gammaproteobacteria bacterium
AGAAATCAATGACTCTTTAGGACACGAATGTGGCGACATAATCCTGCGTCAAATCAGCGAACGTCTGGATGATGCCCTGCGTAGTTCTGACAGGGTAGGGCGCTTTGGTGGCGACAAATTTGCGGTCATCCTGACCCACAGTAAAACTTCAATAGTCGATGAAATTTGTCACAGACTACTTGGCTCGCTCGATAGCGCTTTTCATGTCGATGATCGCAGTCTGTTTATCGGGGCAACACTAGGTATAGCCAATTATCCAGACCATGCTAACGACCCGCAAACCCTGATACAAAAAGCAGAAATCGCTTTACATAAAGCCAAAGACTCAGGTAAAGATTTTGTTATTTTTGAAGCCAAACATGATAAAGGTAATGCCGAAAAAATTGATCTGGCAAATGATTTACGCAATGCCATCCGCAACGGTGAGCTGGAATTACATTATCAGCCACAGCTAGACCTGCGTACCGGAAAAATAGCTGGCGTAGAAGCATTATCGAGATGGATGCATCCTAAACATGGCTTCATATCTCCTGATACATTTATAGATATAGCAGAACGAACAGGGATCATTAAACAACTGACCGAATGGGTACTGGCAACTGCAATAAAGCAATGCGCTGAATGGCAAAAATCTTACGGATCATTGACCATGTCGATTAATTTATCAGCGCGCAACTTACATGATGAAGCGTTGGGCAAACAAGTATCAAGACTCATACGTCACTGGCAAGTTATTCCTGAGAAAATTTGCCTGGAAATAACTGAAACCGCCATGATGGCAGATCCAAAACATGCCATGCACTTGCTGGGCGAGCTGGATCAACTGGGGGTAAAAATATCCATTGATGATTTTGGTACTGGTTATTCTTCTCTAGGTTATTTAAAAAAATTACCTGTAGATGAAATAAAAATTGACAGATCATTTGTTATGAATATGAGGGATGATGAAAATGATGCCTCCATTATTCGCGCGACAGTAGGTTTGGCTCATGATCTTGGCTTATCTATCGTGGCCGAAGGTGTTGAAAACCAGGAATCACAGGATCTTTTGAAGGCACTAAATTGCGAATATGCGCAAGGTTATCACATATGCAAACCCGCGCCCGCAAAAGAAATAGGTAAACTATTAGGCAACACCAAACTTGGAGACCTGAATAATTCGAATGAAAAGGATTCGATAGAACTTGATTCAGACCAGGCCTATAAACCAGCTTAAACCTTTCCCTTAGCCATTATTTTACAATTTACAGGTAATTGAAAAACAGGTTTTACTTCTTCCGGCGAGACCTGAAAACCATACGCCAATGCTTCCACTCCTGCGGCAAGAGCTTGTCGCAACGTTTTTCCATATAATCCATCAATAGCGTCCGCCGGCCTGACTTCCCGACAATCATTTCGTTGCACACAATAAAATATAACCGCTCTCGCGCCCTGCTCAACCATTACCATTAATTCTCGCAAATGTTTAGTGCCGCGCGCTGTTACAGCATCTGGGAATAATCCCACACCATCATTCACCAGAGTGACATTTTTTACTTCAACATAACAAGGGGGCTTACTTTTATAGGATTCTGATTCGAGCAATAAATCAATGCGACTGTTTTCATTACCGTATTGAACTTCGCTTCGTATACTTTGGTAACCGTCAAGTTCTGTTATAAAACCAGACTCTATCGCTTCACGCACCAATTTGTTGCTTAACATGGTATTTATACCGCACGATACTCCGGGAGCTACTTCAATGATTTCCCAGGTTAGCGGGTATTTACGTTTAGGATTGTCAGAACGACTTAACCACACACGACTGCCCGGCTCACAACATCCAGTCATTGCGCCTGTGTTGGCAGTGTGTACAGTCACCACACTGCCATCAGATAACTCGACATCAGCTAGAAAGCGTTTATAACGCTTTAGCAAACGTCCTTCAATTAGCGGCTGAGGAAACAGCATGGTATAGAGTGAGAAACAAACGCTTGTATAAAATTACTATTTTCCCATGGACAACAACAATTCATTCATGCGTTTAACAAAAGTCGCCGGATCATCCAGCTGACCTCCCTCGGCAAGCAAAGCCTGATCAAACAATACTTGTGTCAACTCATCAAACCGAGAACTATCTGATTCATCTTTAAGTTTTAGCACTAATGGATGCTCAGGATTAAATTCAAAAATTGGTTTGCTGCCCGGCACAGCCTGACCCGCAGACTTGAGAATGCGCTCCAGATTAGCGCTCATATCCTGTTCGCCAGTAACCAGGCAGGCAGGTGAACTGGTTAAACGGTGAGTGATGCGCACATCACTGACAGAATCACCTAAAGCTTCTTTCATTTTCTTGGCAATATCCTCAAAGGCCTTGCCTGTTTCTTCCTGCTCTGCTTTTTCTTTTTTATCTTCCAAATCACCCAAATTCAGCTCGCCTTGCGTTACTGATTTCAAAGGTTTCTCTTCGAACTCAGTAAGCGAACTCACCAACCACTCATCGACTCGATCCGATAACAATAAGACCTCAATACCTTTCTTGCGAAATATTTCCAGGTGCGGGCTGTTTTTAGCCGCGGAAAAACTTTCCGCAGTAACATAATAAATCGCTTCTTGCCCAGACTTCATACGATCAGAGTAATCGGCAAGCGATACGGTCTGCGCTTCATCATCAGTAAAGGTTGTTGAAAAGCGTAATAACCTGGAAATTTCTTTAGTATTTGTGAAGTCTTCGCCCGGCCCTTCCTTGATAACACGACCAAACTCTTTCCAAAAGCTAGTGTATTTTTTAGCATCATCCTTGGCCATTTTTTCCAGTATGCCCAACACTTTTTTTACCGATCCAGAGCGAATATTATCAATCGCCTTATTGTGCTGCAGTATTTCACGGGATACGTTCAACGGCAGATCGCTGGAATCAACAATGCCACGAACAAA
>JAUVNZ010000121.1 GCA_030599435.1 Gammaproteobacteria bacterium
ATACTGGATATAATCATTTCCATGACTGAAATAAAGCACCCAGACACTTCACCCTGTAAGGGCATTATGCGTGACCCTGTTCACTGGCTCGCATTTGGATTTGGCAGCGGATGCAGTTCCTTTGCACCCGGGACATTTGGCACACTGGCTGCTGTCCCGATCTTCTTATTACTAAAGGAATCTCCACTTTGGTTATATCTGTTAATTACCCTGCTTATGTTTTTTATCGGTATCTGGCTCTGCAGTGAAACTACAAAGAAACTGGGCGTTCATGACCATTCTGGTATCGTCTGGGATGAAATAGTCGGCTACCTGGTAACTATGATCGCAGCACCGAAAGGGTGGGTCTGGATAATTATAGGCTTTGTGCTTTTTCGACTATTCGATATTCTAAAACCCTGGCCGATTAGTGTCGCTGACAAACGTATTTCTGGTGGCTTCGGCATCATGATTGATGATGTGCTTGCAGGCCTGGGTGCTTTCTTTGTTCTCCACATAATCGCCTATTACAGTATTGTTTTATGACAAAAAAAATCATAAAAACAGATGAGCAATGGAGGCAGGACCTGACAGAAGAAGAGTTTGTGGTTTGCCGACAGAAGGGCACTGAGCGGCCATATAGCGGTGAATATTATGATTCAAAAGACGAGGGGACATATCTATGCCGTTGCTGTGGTGAACCCTTATTCAGCTCATCAGCAAAATATGATTCAGGCTCCGGCTGGCCCAGCTTTTACCGGCCAGCTACAGATTCTGGGGTAGAAGAAGCCCAGGACTCGTCACTTTCAATGTCGCGCACAGAAATTCTTTGCAGCCGGTGTGGTTCACATCTGGGTCATGTTTTTCCCGATGGCCCCCAACCTACCGGGCTTAGATATTGCGTCAATTCTTTATCATTGAAACTTGAAAAGAATGAATAAAACTACGTTTGTAGATAAAACCAGTATTGCTGATATAGAACCTTTTACCACGATAGATGGTTCCATAATTCGTGAAATGATGCATCCCGGAATCCATGGCAACCAGAACCAGAGCCTTGCTGAAGCGATAATAAGTGTTGGCCACACCACCAAACTCCACAAACATCATTTTAGCGAGGAACTTTATTTTGTAACTCAGGGTAATGGTAAAATGACGCTTGGCAACAGGACATTTTTGATTGAGACTGGAGATACCGTTCTCATCACTCCAGGAACACCACATCAGATAGAAAATAATGGTAGTAGTGATTTAAAAATACTATGCTGCTGCTCACCTGCTTACTCACATGCAGATACAGAATTAATATAACCTTTTTACACGAAATTAAGGAACATAATGCCCAGGATTTACATCGCCGGACATAGAGGAATGGTTGGTAGTGCTTTGTGCCGAACAGCAGAAAGCAGGGGATATCACGATATCATTACTCGCACGCATAAACAGTTAGACCTTTTAGATCCGCAGGCTGTGGATGATTTTTTAAAAGCAGAAAAACCTGACTGGTTATTCCTTGCTGCAGCAATGGTTGGTGGTATATATGCCAACAATACTTATCGTGCTGACTTCCTGTTGAACAACCTTAAGATTCAGAATAATGTCATCGAAGCAGCATATAAAAATAATGTATCCAAGCTGCTATTTCTCGGCAGCAGCTGCATCTATCCAAAAAATGCCCCGCAACCGATAAAAGAAACGGATCTTCTTACTTCACCCCTGGAGTACACCAACGAACCTTATGCAATTGCTAAAATTGCAGGCATCAAGCTATGCGGGGCCTTTAACAGTCAGTATGGAACCAATTTTATCAGTGTCATGCCGTCTAATTTATACGGCATAGGGGACAATTATCATCTGGAAAATGCGCATGTTTTACCCATGCTTTTAAGACGATTTCATGAGGCAATGCTCAATCAGGATAAGACAGTAACTGTATGGGGAACAGGGAAGCCACGCAGGGAGTTTTTATTTGCTGATGATATGGCTGAAGCCTGTTTCCATCTAATGGAAGAATACGATGCGGCAGATATCGGGGAATTGATTAATATTGGCACCGGTGAGGATATAAGCATTAAGGATTTAGCTCTATTGATAAAAAAGGTTGTCGGTTTTGAGGGAGATATCGTCTTTGATACAACAAAACAGGATGGCACAATGCTAAAGAGAATGGATGTCAGTAAGCTTAATAAATTAGGCTGGAAATATAAAACTGGTTTAGAAGATGGTATTCGAAAAATCTACGATGATTTTTTAAATAACCCTGAGATAAGGAAATAATGTGAATATTCGGGTTAATTTTAAAAAAATAACATTAGCAGGCACGTAGTTATGAAAGTGTTGTTAACGGGTGTGTCTGGCTATGTTGGAGGTATAATTAATCATGAGTTAAAAGGCAATTACAGTATTGTTGGAACAAATAAATCAACGATTGCCGATGAAAATATCTTATGTGACCTGTCAGATTATGAAAGTGTCAAAAAACTAAAATCTATAAAACCAGATGTCATCATACATGCTGCTGGTAATAAGGATATTAAGTATTGTGAAAATGACCCTGAGGCTGCTTATAGCGCAAACACATTACCATTGATGAACCTGGTTCGTGTATTTGATGGTGGTGTTAAGATTATTTATTTATCAACAGATTATGTATTTGAGGGTAATAGAGGCAGCTACACAGAATCAGATGTTGCTTTGCCGCTAACCGAGTATGGGAGATCAAAGTTAAATGCCGAGAAAGAATGTTTGGCTGGTAGTGCGACTGATATTTTTATATTACGCATGAGCGCTTTGTATGATATCAATGCGACTTTTCCAAGATTTATACTTAAATTTCTCACTTCTAATAGGGAAATAGAATGTTATTCAAATATCTTCTACTCACCTACATATTATAAAGACTTTACTAATGTGTTGAGACGTATGGTCGAATCGAGTGATTTGCAACACAAAATATATCATTCATCTGGTGAACGGACATCACGATATCAATTTGCAAAAAACTTGTGTAATAAATTTGAGCTGGATGATCGTCTTATAATAAGCAATAGGCATGAAGAAGAGCACGCATACTTATTTCATGATCTGTCATTAGACAATAAGAGGACAGAACAAGAACTAGGACTCGAGAAAACAGGTATAGATCAAATATTAAATGATTTACGGAGCCAATATGAAAAAAATTGACTCTTATACATGCCACAATGATAAACGTGGAACCTTCAGAGGAATAATAAATTCCGGTAGATGGGAAGAAGCAAATTTTATTTCTACCAGAAAAGGAGAAGTAAGAGGAGGGCACTACCATAAAGTGACCGAAGAACTCTTTTATATAATCAACGGTAAAATCAGTATCGTTATTTCAAATCTGGATGGTGAGAAAATAGAAAGCTTTGAAGTATCAGAGGGAGATATATTTATGGTCGAGCCTTTTGAAGTTCATACTTTTAAATGTGAGGAAGATTCATCATGGATAAACTTTCTTTCAATAAAGTTTGATAGTGAAACACCAGATATTCATCTGCCTTAATTTTATATATTTGCTTTCCAGCTTGAAAGCGGCTCAGGACGTCCAATAAAATAACTTTGAGCGAAGTCAATTCCGATTTCTTCAACACGATGTAATATCTCTTCATCCTCTACAAATTCTGCAATGGTCTGCATTCTCATAATTTTTCCAATTTCAGTGATTGAGCTTACGATTGCACTGTCCATTGGGTCCTTAACGATTATTTCAGCACTAATAGTATTGTTATCAGGAATTCATGTAGTACCGCCCTGGGATCAGCTGCTAAAGATGATTTTTTACCCAATGGGTGAGACCCGTCTGGTCCAGTGCACCGGCAACCCTGTCGATCTCCTTGCCGTTTTTAAACAGAATCATCGTGGGAATACTGCGAATATTGTAGCGAGCAGAAATATCCCGGGCCTGTTCTGTATCAACTTTGGCAAATCGAACCTGGGCTGCCATTTGTGATGCGACCTGGGTAAATACAGGTGCCATCATTTTGCAGGGACCGCACCAGTCAGCCCAGAAATCAACAAGCACAGGCAGGTCATTCTTAGCAATGAATCTTTCAAAATTCTGACTACCCAGATTGGTCGGCGCCCCATCAAGGACAGCTTTATGACATTTTCCGCATGAAGGGTTCTCACCAAGGCGCTCAGAAGGTACACGGTTGATACCTCCGCAATGGGAACAGACAATATGTATCGCTGACATTATTCTCTCCTGATAAGAATTAATGACTTATAAATAGTGTTTTTTATAATAGAATCAAGTTCTAGATTTCAAATGCACCACGCTAGTGACAGTACGTTTATGAAGGTGTACAGTCTGCAATCCTTCAAGTTAAGCACCTTAAATAATGAAAAAGTTAAAACTACACTGGCAGATTCTGATTGCCATGATTCTTGCCGTTTTTGCTGGTATGGCCACAGGAACGGATGCCGGTATCGGTGACGTTACATTTTATTCAATATATGTGTTCCTTGGCGGGCTTTTTCTAAACGCCTTGAAAATGCTCATCGTTCCCCTGATAACCTCCTCAATTATCACTGGCATTGCAGGCATAGGATCCGGTGATGGTTTTGGCAGACTTGGCTCAAAGACAGTGCTTTATTACTTTACCACCAGCCTGCTGGCAATATTGACCGGTCTGTTTTTTGTCAATCTCATTGTGCCTGGTGTCACAAATGGTGTCCCCGCAGGCAGCCTGATGGGGCTTGAAGCCGATGTGACAAGCATAGTTGCAAATTCACAGGGTCGCGGAGCGGGTGATTTTTTCACGGTGTTTGAGCGTATGGTGCCGAAAAATATCTTCAAAGCCGCTGCAGATGGACAAATGCTGGGCATCATTACCTTTTCCCTGATCTTCGCCTATTACATGGTTCGCATCCCGGCAAAATATGGTTCTGTGATGACCGATTTCTGGCAGGCAATGATGTTGATCATGCTTAAAATTACTGAGCTAGTGATGAAGTTTGCACCTATAGGTGTTTTTGCACTGGTAGCAAAAGTCGTTGCTTCAACCGGTTTTTCTGCCATAGCTCCGTTGGCCAGTTTTGCTGGAACGGTTTTCCTGTCACTACTATTTCATTCAGTGATTACACTGCCGATACTATTGGCATTCGTTGGCAGGGTTTCTCCCAGGCGCCATTTTCAGGCCATGCTGCCTGCCATGATGATGGCATTTTCAACCAGTTCATCTGCGGCGACTCTTCCTGTGACACTGGATTCTGTTGAAAAGCGCGCTGGGGTATCCAACAAGGTGTCTTCATTCGTGTTGCCACTGGGTGCCACAATAAATATGGACGGAACTGCCCTGTATGAATGCGTAGCAGTAATCTTTATCGCTCAGGCCTACGGCATAGATTTGAGTATGGGTATGCAGTTCCTGATTGTGACGACCGCCTTATTGACCTCCGTAGGCGTAGCGGGTGTCCCGGCAGCGAGCCTGGTCGCCATCGTGGTAAT
>JAUVNZ010000340.1 GCA_030599435.1 Gammaproteobacteria bacterium
GAGGCTTCTTCTGCAACGTTAACCAGACTGAAATAAGTACTGAATGCACGCACTACCTGTGTCAGGGTGCTTGCATCCAGCGATTCGATCAGTGTCATTAAACGTGCTCTTTTCTGCTCGTCATCTTCCCTGTGCAATTCAATAAAACCGACACGTAGTTTTTCGACGGCATCGTAAACTTTTGCACCAGCTTTGGATAACAGCACATTGCCAAGCAGGTTACCAAACAATTTTACTCTGGAGCGTAGCTGCTTGTCGGTGCTTGCTGTATTAAGCAGACCAGCCAGTTTATGATTATCCAGTGGAGTAGAGATGGCCGGGTTTTCAGAACCTGAGTTTTTAAGATTGTTTGAGTTGGATTCAAAGGTGTTATTCATAAGCTGTAAGGCGCGAAGTCTGTTGCTATGTCTGCTGTTATGTGATGACACAAAGTGAATAATTATAACGCATAAAAGATAAGTTGGCGGGAAAAGAGAAGTTGGCAGTCGTCAGTAGGCAGTTTGCAGTAAAAAGCTACAAACCGCCCTGTCATCCTGAGCGTAGCGAAGGATCTTTAGCTGTTAGATTATCCGTACCAAAATCCAGGATTGTTCACATTCGTTCGCAATGACAAGATCCTGGTTTTAAGCTTTTACTGCAAACTGCAAACTGCAAACTGCAAACTGATAACTGCCAACTATTTTTTAACAACTTTGTTTTATAGCCCAAGTTATATGTTCAACCACCATCTCATTGTCACTTAAAACCTGCTTCTTTTTTTCTAAATTTTGAATGATATTATTTGAGACAGGGGCATTACCTAATGCAATAGCGATATTTCTTAACCAGCGATAATAACCAATACGTCGAATGGCAGAGCCTTCGGTATTTTTTAGAAATTCATCTTCATTCCAGTTAAACAGTTCAAGCAGGTCCGGTGCGTCAAGTGGATGACGGGTAAAAAAGTCCTGTTCAGCCGAGGTTTGTGAAAAACGATTCCATGGGCAACATAGCTGGCAATCGTCACAACCGTAAATACGATTCCCCATGTTTTTGCGAAACTCTACTGGAATGCTGTTCTGCAACTCAATAGTTAGGTAGGAAATACAACGTCTTGCATCAACTTTATAAGGTGAAATGATAGCTTTAGTAGGGCAGATGTCGATACAGGTTGAACAGGTTCCGCAGTGATTTTGAGTTAATTTATTCGTTACAGGTTGAGATAGGGGCAGGGCAAGATTTGTGTAAATCTCTCCAAGGAAAAACCATGAGCCAGCCTTTTGATTGATCAAGTTTGTATGTTTACCAATCCAGCCAAGACCGGATTTTTCAGCCAGTGCTTTTTCCAGCACAGGCGCACTATCGACAAATACCCGGTAGCCAAAATCACCAATTTGAGTCTTGATCTTGTCAGCCAGTTTCTGCAATCGTTTACGCATGACTTTATGGTAATCACGACCCAGTGCGTAACGCGAGATAAATCCCAGTTGTGGATTCTCAAGTACAGCATCAGATAGTTCACAATCCGGTGGCATATAATCCATACGAACAGAAATGACGCGACAGGTATTATTGACGAGTTCTTCTGGGTGGCTGCGTTTACTACCATGTTTAAACATGTACTCCATCTCACCATGAAAACCAGCAGCTAACCAGTTATTCAGATGTTTTTCGTGTTCGGATAAATCAATATCAGCTACGCCCAGTTGCTGGAAGCCAAGTTCTTCAGACCAGCCGACGATCAACTGTAGAAGTTTGGTGTAATCAATTTCACTTGAGGTTTTGGGCATGGGTGGGTGATTAAGTTTTAAGTTATAAGTAGTAAGTTATACGTTTCGGAGTCTAGCAGATAGCCTGTTATCGTGACCGAAACCGCAGGATCTTATGCTTCTACTTAAAACTTAAAACTTACAACTTAAACCTTTTATATTAAAATGGTGCCCCGATTCAATCATCACAAGAAAGTCTTATGTCCGTCAGAACCCGTTTCGCCCCAAGCCCCACCGGTTATCTTCATATTGGCGGTGCACGCACAGCCCTGTTCTCCTGGCTGTATGCACAGAAAATGAAGGGTGAGTTTGTGCTGCGTATTGAGGATACTGACCGTGAGCGCTCAACCGATGAAGCTGTTGATGCCATCATAGACGGCATGGAATGGCTGGGTCTGGAACATGATGAAGGGCCATACTATCAAACTCAGCGTTTTGATCGTTACAGAGAAGTTATCCAGCAACTGCTGGATGATGATCATGCCTATTACTGCAACTGTTCCAGAGAACGTCTGGATCAGTTGCGCAAACAGCAAATGGCGAACAGGGAAAAGCCCAAGTATGATGGCTGTTGTCGTGAAAAGGGATTAACTGCTGCTGACGATACCGTTATCCGTTTTAAAAATCCGC
>JAUVNZ010000091.1 GCA_030599435.1 Gammaproteobacteria bacterium
AAAATGCTCACTTCCTGCCCTGCCTGCCAACAAGGGCTGTCACGTTATGCCGATGACACTGGGCTGGAAACCGATTACATCGTGGTCGAACTGGCCAGAGGTTTATTAGGTGAAAATTGGCAACAACAGTTCATAGCCAGCATCAAACAGGGCGGCATCGAACAGGTTCTGTTGTAACAGTACTTTATTGTAACAAAGAGCCCCTACTCCAATCTTGCTTATAGTAAGTAGCTCTCCATTTAACAAACGCTGCATGATGCCCCATAATCAACACACCTTCCGTCAGGATGATAAAATGGTCACTGGATTACTCCCTGGAATACATAGTCATTCCACCTCACAGCCAGTAGTTCAATCTGGCCGCTGGTTGATATTGCTGGTACTGATCTCAATTGTTTTAAACATCAGTGGGTGCAGTAGCATCATCTCTTCAGCCTCTAACCAGCTGGCAGATAATGTTACCAAAGGGTTGCTATCACAGGATGATCCTGACATTGCCCGACTGGGCACACCCGCTTATCTTGTGCTTATTGATGGATTCATCGAAAGCGACCCCAATGACGCCGCCATGCTCACCGCCGGGGCAGATATGTACGATGCCTATGCCAGCGCCTTCGTGAAAGACAGCAAACGCAGTAAACGCCTGACACAAAAGGCGTTCGACTACGGCCGTCGCGCACTTTGTTTACAACAGAACAATACCTGTGACATGGACCGTCTCGCCCACACCGAATTCATATCTGTGCTCAATTCCGTGGGCAAGGATCACATCGGCCCTCTGTATAGCTACACCATTACATGGATCGGCTGGATACAGGCCCATCGTGACAACCTCAGTGCAGTGGCCAACCTACCCAAAGCGCAATCAGCGCTGGAGCACTTGCTGGTACTGGATGAAAACTATAAACAAGGCGGTACTCACATGTATCTCGGCGTGCTACACAGTCTGATACCGCCCAGCCTTGGAGGCAAACCTGACGTAGCTAAAGCTCACTTTGAACGGGCGCTGGAACTATCAGAGGAACGTAATCTAATGGCTCGCGTATTGTATGCCGAGTATTACACTCGCATGCTTTTCAAACGGGATTTGCATGATAAGCTGCTGAAAACTGTACTCGACTCCGATCCACACCAACCTGGATACACTCTCTCAAATGTGTTGGCACAAGAGCGGGCTAAAGCGTTGCTCGATGGTGCCGATGACTTTTTTTGATGGAATTTTAATAAAAAATTCTGAAAAATAAAATCTCAACAATTCATATTGGCCGATTAAAAAACAGCGACATGAAATATTTATTCAAAATCTCAGTGAAGCAGATATCACGCATTTTTTGCCTTCATTTCTTAATAATTGGGCTTATGACAGGCATACCCTCTATAAGCTTCGCGGCGGTGACACTCAAAATTGCTACTGTTTCCCCCGACGGTGCTACCTGGATGGTGAAAATGCGTGAGGGAGCGAAACAAATAAAAAAACGCACAGATGGTCGGGTGCGATTCAAATTTTATCCCGGTGGCGTGATGGGTAACGACGCCAGCGTATTGCGCAAAATCCGCATTGGACAATTACACGGGGGCGCTATCACCGGTGGCTCACTGAGTAAAATTGCGCCAGACACACAACTTTACCAACTCCCCTTTTTGTTTAACTCACAGGATGAAGTGGATTATGTGCGCGCAAAAATTGACCCGCAACTAATCAAAAAACTGGACTCCAAAGGTTTTGTTACCTTTGGTTTTGCTGGAGCTGGTTTCGCATATTTCATGTCCAACAATCCTGTCTCCAGCGTTGCTGATTTACAAAAACAAAAAGTCTGGCTGCCAATTGGGGACAAGGTCAACCATCTGGTGTTTGACGAAGCCGCCATATCGCCTATTCCGCTGCCAATCAGCGATGTGATGACCAGCCTGCAAACCGGACTTATTGATACCGTAGCCGTCTCCCCAGTAGTAGCTATTTCCCTGCAATGGCACACCAAAATAAAGTATGTAATGCGGACCCCAGCCAGTTATATTTATGCCTTGCTGGCGGTTAACAAAAAAGCCTTTAACCGCATTAAACCAGCAGACCAAATCATCGTGCGTGAAGTAATGGCAGCGGTATTCACGGATATCGACGCACAAAACCGCCTTAGCGATAAGCAGGCTATTGAGGCAATGCAGCAACAGGGTATCCAGTTTGTCGACATAGCTAAAAACGACATTGCTGAATGGAAACGTATCGCCGCCAACGCTCGCAATAAGATGATTAGCAAGGGCGCTTACTCAGACGAACTGGTGGAGAAAATTAACAACGGTCTTAAAGAATACCGTCAGTTGCATCAAGCCACACAGGCCAGCCGTTAGATTCTGCCTAACGCCCCGCTCTCGCCACACGCCCACCGACTCCAACAACATTTGGCATGAGCAAAACACAATTCCAAAATCCGGTAGTGCGTTTCATTGAAATCCTCGAAGATAGCATCGTCGTGTTGTTGTTTGCAGCCATCTCAACTATTTCTTTTCTACAAATTATACTACGCAATTTTTTTGACACGGGTTTCAGTTGGGCCACGCCCATGCTTGGCATTTTGCTTCTTTGGCTAACACTAAGTGGCGCAGTTGTAGCGGTACGTAAAGATCGTCACATCTCAATCAACATTCTCGCGAACCATCTAGCACCGATTACTGGATGCATGGTTTTCGCCGCAACCAAAATATTTACTGCTCTCGTATGTGCAGTCATTGCCTATTACGGAGTGCGTTTAGTACAAGTGGATCTTGAGATGGAAAGCATCTTGTTCGCCGACGTGCCAGCCTGGGTTTGTGAACTCATCATACCTATTAGTTTTTCACTATTAAGCGTGCGTTTTTTCGTCGCAGTAATAGGTGAAATCCGCCAACTTAAACGGTTACAAACATCGTGACTATCATTGTCGGACTAACGTTACTGCTGATCGCTCTTTTGGGCGCGCCGCTGTTTGCCATTATTGCCTCCAGCGCTATGTTCTCGTACTACCAAAACGATATTGATCTTACCGCCATTGCCATCGAGATCTTCCGCATAGCTGATTCGCCGGTATTAATTTCTATTCCCATGTTTACCTTCGCCGGTTATCTGTTGAGCGAAAGCAATGCTTCGCATCGATTAGCCAAACTCACCCAAACTCTGTTTGGCTGGATGCCAGCCGGCCTTGCCGTTGTTACTATTATGGCCTGTGCCTTTTTTACCGGACTCACAGGTGCATCAGGCATGACCATCATCGCCATCGGTGCTTTGCTGTATCCAGCCTTGCGGCAGATGAATTACAGCGACAGATTCAGCCTCGGCCTGGTCACCACCTCTGGCAGCTTAGGCTTATTGTTCCCCCCATCGGTTGCGTTAATTCTCTATGGCATCATTGCCCAGCAAATGGATTTAGGCACCCCCGTTAGCATCGACCAGATGTTCCTTGCTGGCCTGTTGCCAGGCGCACTAATGCTGGTTCTGCTTACCGCATGGAGTATGTGGGCCACCCGCAATTTCGACATTCCAAAATCTGATTTTTCACACAGTGAAGCAATGGCGGCAATTAAAGATGCCATCTGGGAAATTCCTTTCCCTATCGTCGTGCTGGGAGGAATTTACTCAGGGTTTTTTGCCATATCAGAGGCCGCGGCAGTTTCTGTAGCCTATGCATTACTGGTGGAAGTATTCATCAAGAAAGAGATAAAACTAAAAGATTTATTTGGCATCACCCGTGATGCCATGGTGCTGGTGGGAGGCATCATGCTCATTCTGGCTGTGTCGCTTGCCTCCACCAACGCCCTTATTGATGCCGAAGTCCCTGCCCGCCTTTTTGAGTTCATTCAAAACCACGTCAGCAGCCCGCTAACATTTTTGATCCTGCTTAATATTTTTTTACTGGCACTGGGTATGATTCTCGATATTTTTTCAGCCATCGTTATTGTGGTGCCTTTAATTCTGCCGGTTGCTGTGCGATATGGCATCCATCCCGTACATCTGGGTATTATTTTTCTCGCCAATATGCAGATCGGTTACAGCACCCCGCCTATCGGCATGAACTTGTTCATCGCCAGTTATCGCTTCAAGAAACCCATCACCGAACTCTACCGTGCCAGTGTGCCCTTCATTCTGGTATTGCTACTATCGGTACTCATCATCACTTACTGGCCAGGACTAAGTCTGGCCTTGCTGTAATTCTTTGCACTGACCTGTAGCCAGCAAGCATCAGGAAGCGGTACCCTAACGCTCATGTCCAAAAACAAACCCGACAATGACAACGAAAACCTGGACATTGAACGCCCGGACGTTGAACACAACCGTACTGAGGAAACCAGTAAATCTCAACGCAAACGAGATATGCATGCCTTGCAGGAACTAGGACGACAACTGGTTGAGCTACCGAAAGATCAGTTTGAAAAAATCACTCTGGAAGAAAGTCTGTATGATGCTATCGTTGACGCACGACATATTCGCCAGCACGGTGCAAAGAAACGTCAGTTACAGTACATTGGTAAAATAATGCGTAATATTGATGCTGAACCCATCCAGGAACAACTTAATACTATTCAGGGACATTCCAGCCAGGCAACACAAACCCTGCACAACATAGAACGTTGGCGTGACCGATTATTAGAGGAAGGTGATCATGCTCTGGAAGAACTGGTAAAACAATACCAGCAGGCAGACCGACAATATTTACGGCAGCTATTACGCAATGCACAAAAAGAAATGCTCACAAACAAGGCTCCAAAATCTGCTCGGGCACTATTTCGTTATTTGAGAGAGTTGTTTGATCAATAACAGTTGAGCAAATAGTTTAATCAGGAAATGCTATACACCGGAACACTGCATTTTACGATGCTCCAAAACCGGGAAGTTGCGACGCGTCGATTCTAAATATTCCAGATCAATGTCAGCTATTACAAAACCTGAGCCACTGGCCAGACGATCAATCACTACTCCCCATGGATTAACAATCATGCTATTGCCAAACGTTTCACGACCATTAACATGATAACCGCCTTGCGCTGAAGCAACCACATAACATAAGTTTTCAATTGCGCGTGCCCGCAGTAAAACTTTCCAGTGAGCCCTTCCTGTCATAGCCGTAAAGGCTGATGGCAACGCAATTATTTGCACACCCTGATCGACCATTTTCCGAAATAACTCTGGAAAACGCAGATCATAACAAACAGCCAAACCTAAACGCCCGAAAGGCGTATCGACCACAACAACATCATTACCCTTCTCGATGGTCTCGGATTCGTTATAATTTTCTCCACTTTCTGGAAGATTGACATCAAACAGATGGATCTTGTCATAGCGAGATACTCGCTCGCCTTTGTCGTTTATCAACAAACAGGCGCCGCGCACTTTATTTGCATCACCAGCAACAAGTGGCACAGTACCACCCACCAACCACACGCCATGTTTAATAGATTGCTCAGCCAAAAAATCCTGTATCGGCCCCTGACCATCCTCTTCCCGAACATTGACCTTATCAATTTCAGTCAATCCCATAATCGCAAAATTTTCTGGCAAGACCACCAATTTAGCTTTTGCCTTAGCGGCCATAGCAATCAGACGTCCTGCTTCAGTTAAGTTTGCATTCACATTTGGCCCGGATGCCATTTGTATAGCTGCAATTTTATTCATTAAATCACTCACTCACGAATATTGTTGGTGTGGATAGTCTACTATGGATAGTCATTTTTTTATAACACGGTGTAAATTGTATTCCATTATTACATAAGGCTACGTACAGAAAAATTTCCTGGCCTCTCGCTAAAGAATCAATCATCTTCAAACAGCTCGGAGTCGGGCCGAACGGCAGCTTTTGGCGGTTTAAGCTTTGTGATTATTGGGTCACTCCATTTACCAGTAATGGTGTACCGAATCTTTGTGGCCTCGTCGATATCTGATTGAAATATTTTCTTAACAAACAAAATAACCGCTCCTATTTGAGGTGTCGCTGTCAACGCGCCCAGCACAGGCAAACTCTCAGCCACCTTGGGCGTCACAATGACCTGTTGGTCATAGTCCTGTTCTGCAAGCCCCGCCCTACCAGAAATATCCACACGAGCAACCGGCCCATCAAGATATAAATTAGTGGTGTAAGCGTCGCCAGACTCAATTTTAAAATGTCCTTTAATGCGATCAAACCTAAACCCTTTTGCAAATACATCTGAAAAATCCAAAAATAATCGCCGCGGTAATGATTGAAGGCTCAACATACCAAATAAACGACCCGCACCTGGATCTATGTCCAGCATTTGTCCGTCGCGTAAAAACATAGTCATATTACCCTGTACCTGATTCGCATCCACATCAAAAAAGGCACTGGGCCATTGCAAATTAAGACTCACATCTCCCCAGCCCCCAGAAATTGTTCCGACGTAACCAAGTTCTTTTAACGTACGCCCAGCATTAGTAGTATTTATTTGTGCCTGTATTTTGGAACTCTCCTTACCACTGTCGGTATACCAGCCTCCATGAGAAATAATCGTGGTTGCTTTTGGTTTTAGTATTAATTGTTCAATTCTTAAACCATTAGCCACCCTGGTGGTTTCCAGCCTAAGTTTCCCAAATCTACGTGACTCGTAACGAAGATCCTTAACCTGGAT
>JAUVNZ010000244.1 GCA_030599435.1 Gammaproteobacteria bacterium
CTTGAACCCCGCAGCACCACAAAAAACCTGGGCGTAAATATTGGCATGCATTGGTAAGTCTGCTCACAGCACACAACTGGTATCAAAATAGTCTGACATCATAACTAGGCTCTTGTCCTCCATGTATGGAATCTCATCCAGCAATGGTGCCTGAATACGTGCACGCAGAGTGTTTATATTTTCAGCGGCAGATTCAGTACTAGCAGACAAATGATTAGCAATCCATCCACGGTGATTCAATCCAGAAGATGCAATACTTTGTGATGTAAGCAGCGCATGATTCAGGCAACCCAGCCTGATGCCAACCACTGTAATCACATCAAGCGACAAATTTTTTACTACATCCGCCATGGTTTCATTCTCATTAATTGGCACTAGCCACCCACCTGCTCCTTCAACAATAACAACCTCCACTTCCTCTGCAATCTTGAGATAACATTCACGAATCAGCTCAATATCGATAGTAATACCTGCTTCAGCGGCAGCAATATGTGGTGCTACTGCGGGCTCGAAAGCGTAAGGATTAACAATTTCATAAGGTAAGTCTACCGATGCCTGCTGCATTAACAACACGGCATCTTCATTGCGAAGACCATCACTCGTTTGCTCACATCCAGCTGACACAGGCTTCATCACTCCAACGCGTAAACCTTTTTCTCGTAACGCCGCGATCAATCCAAGTGCAACCGTTGTTTTACCGACGTCGGTATCTGTTCCGGTTATAAAAAGACCTGTAGCTGTAGTTATAGATACTGGCCTGGTCACGGCAAGATTCCTGTATCAGTTAACGAGGAGAGGGTTATTTCAAAATTCTGACCATCCGATACACCCCATGCATGGCCATACACAACTTCGTAAGTTGCAGGCAATAAGCCACCATGCCTAAATTCTTCGTACGCGGCCACCATATTTTTCAAGCGTGTTTTTCCTGTAAGACTATGACGCCGGGCATTCGCCACATTATGTGCGCCCAATGCTTTTAACTCTCGCATCAACTGATAAACGTCAGAGTAAGTGAGAGTGATATTATCTACATCCATAACCGGGTCTGATAATCCTGCGCGTAACAGGGCATCACCTATGTCGTGCATATCAACAAAGTCATTCACGTGAGTGTTTTCATTGCCTTTATTTACAATCGTATCTGCACCCACGTCAGCCATATGCCAACTTTCACGCAATTCTTTTAAGGTATCCGGCCCAAAACTTGAAAACATTAACAGGCCTTCAGGTTTCAATACCCGTCTAAATTCAGCGAAAGTCCTTTCAAGTTCACCGCACCATTGCAAGGTTAAATTTGAAAATATTAGATCGACACTATTATCTGCAAAAGGTAAAAATTCTGCGTCGCCGCAAATGTAATTCTGATTGCCAAACCACTTATTCACCCAACTAATTTTAGATCTGGCAACCTGCAACATTCGTGGCGCGATATCCATCGATAGCACTCGAGAATCTTTGTAAAATTTATCTAATTCTCTACTAACGAATCCGGTGCCTGCTCCGACATCAAGAATGACCTGTGGCGTAAACTTAATCATCTCGAGACGCTCGATAAGTCGTCCACCAACCTCACGCTGCAACACAGCCACATCATCATAATGTTCTGCTGCTGCATCAAATGACAAACGTATCAGTTTTTTATCCAGAAGATGTAATTGTGGATCCTTGTTACTCATTGGCTACTCATTGCTATCCGTTCTTTTCATTAAAGTTTCCGTCAAAAAACTATTCAGCTCTTTTAAAAATTCCTGTTCATGTGATAAAAATGGCGCATGGCCGGCACCTTTAATAACCACAAGTTTCGAATTATTAATTAACGACTTAGTGCGTTCTGCTGCACTACGTCGAAATAAAGAATCATGCTCTCCCGTAAGCAATAATATCGGGATATTTATTTCAGCCATTTGAGAACGCAAATCTGTGTCGTGCAAAATTTTAAGGCCACCTTCTAATGCAGAAATTTGTGGCTCACCATGCCGGAAAACTCGATCGCGTAAAATACGCTGCTCTTCGCGCAGGTTATCACTACCCATGGCCTGAATCGCGATAAATCGTTTTACGGTATTGCGATAATCTTCTCGCAAATCACCTGCAAAACTATCCAGAACCTCTGCTTCCAGGCCATCAGGCCACGATTCATCTCGCACAAACTTTGGCGCACTAGAAACCAACACCAGACCGTTTATCACGCCAGGATTATCAAGAACCAGTTGTGTTGCAACCAGTCCACCCATTGACCAACCAACAAGTGTTGCACCCGGAGGCGTTACTTCAAAAACCTGTTCTGCTAAATTTTCCAGACTGTAATCGCCTGCTTTATCGACTCTGAGGTCAACACTGGCATCAACACTGCGACCAAAGCCTGGCAAATCAACAACCGTCACTCGATAGTTTTCCGCTAATGACGAAATAACCGACTCCCACACATCACCATTCATACCCCATCCGTGTAAAAACACGAGATCAGGACCATGGCCAGTTGTTTGGACAAACAAACTCATCTAACCACTGTTTATCTCTGCTACTGCATCAAGCGCAGAAAGTAGTTGGTCTACCTGTTCTTCAGTATGAGATGCAGAAAATGTTATTCGTAAGCGGGCGCTACCTTCAGGCACTGTTGGTGGGCGAATAGCGCTGACAAACAATCCCTGTTTATAAAGCGCCTCACTGACTGCAAGCGTTTTTTCAACATTACCTAGTAATATTGGTTGAATAGGTGTTGAAGAATCCATCAAACTCAAACCCAATTCTGAAACACCAGCGCGGAATCGCTTGATTAATGAATTCAGCTTCTCTCGCCGCCAGTTCTCACTCTGTAATAACCGTAGACTAACGCTAGTTGCTGCAGCCACTGCCGGCGGTAGCGCTGTCGTGTAAACATAACTCCGTGCTTGCTGGATAAGCGTCTCGATTAATGCTTCACTCCCGGCCACAAAAGCCCCGAATGTTCCGAAGGCCTTACCCAACGTGCCCATCAGTATCGGCACTTGTTCATTACTCATCTGGAAATGACTCAATACACCTCGACCATCTTCACCCATAACACCCAGACCATGCGCATCATCAACCATTAACCAGGATTCTTCTTGCATGGCGATATTCGCTAACTCTGGTAATGGCGCTAGATCACCATCCATACTGAAAACTCCATCGGTAACAATTAATCGACGGCCATCTTTTTGTTTGTCTTTTTGTTTAGCTCTAAATTTAACCAGATGCTCATGGAGAGATTTTGGATCGGCGTGCAAATAACGCTGACAACGTGCGCCCGAAAGTAACCCAGCATCGATGAGTGAGGCATGATTAAGACGGTCCTGCATTACCACATCACCAGAACCAAC
>JAUVNZ010000381.1 GCA_030599435.1 Gammaproteobacteria bacterium
GTTTTTTTGCATAGCTCAGCAGCAGATGCGTTACGATCTTCACGCTCCATTCCACCAATACGCACTTTAATTAACTCATGATGTGACAAACTATTATCAATTTCCTGGATAATATTGTCCGTGATGCCTGCATTACCAATCATGACAACGGGTTTGAGTTTGTGAGCAAGGCCACGCAAGTAACGGTTTTGTTTAGATGTCAGTGCCATATAATCTATTGCTAAGGTTGTACTATTTAAGTTTGCAAAAGCCCAGGGTTGTCAAAATATGAATAGCCACTATTCGCAAAAAAAACCACCTCTAGCATCATCCCCGACGCCATTAAGCAAAAAAGGCTTTGGGGTGGCCGCCAGTCCCTTTAATGGCATCAAAATAGAATTGGGTATCGCTATTTCGATAGGGTTCGTGCTGTGGCTGGCCGCGGATTCTATCACAGCCTCTATTGCTACACAGCTTCTACTTCTAGTGGGTTATGGATTGTTTAGTGCTGGCTGGCTGGTATACCGCACCCGGCGAATAGTTCAGCAAATAGAACAGCAAAGGGACGAGCAAAAAGATGAGGAAACCAAACCTGAATCAGACCAAACGACACATAGCGACGGCAGGTAAAAGGTGAAACGCAGCAAAAGCAGCCAAAACTGGCTTAGACGCCATTTTGATGATTTTTACGTTAAAGAGGCCCACAAGGCCGGTTATCGGTCTCGGTCTGTCTTTAAATTACTGGAAATCCAGGAGAAGGATCGGGTTCTTAAGCCTGGCATGGTCGTGGTTGATCTTGGCGCAGCGCCAGGTGGCTGGTCTGAGCTTGCTGTGCCCATTGTTGGCAAGGCTGGCAAGGTCATTGCGATGGATATTCTGGATATCGATCCAATCGATAAAGTGACCTTTATTCAGGGGGATTTTACCAAACAGGAGGTCTATGACAGCTTGCTGGAGAGCCTGAACGGGCGTGAAGTAGACCTTGTAATGTCCGATCTAGCCCCCAATATAAGTGGAACGAGAGCAGTTGATCAGCCAAAAGCGATGTATCTTGCTGAATTAGCACTGGATTTTTCCCAAAATGTGTTAAAACCTGGTGGGAATTTACTGACTAAAATTTTCCAGGGTGAGGGATCTGAACAATACCTAAAGGCATTACGCGAATCTTTCGATAAAGTGGTGATTCGCAAACCAAAGGCATCGCGGCCGAAATCCCGCGAAGTTTATATGCTTGCCCGAGGATTCAAGGGCGATAAAGCACGGCATTAAGTAGCAATCGAGTTGTAATACGTGAGCTTTTAATGGTCTAATTTAGTCATGTGATTTAAGCCGTTAGGGTATTTTTTACATTTAGGCACTAGGGGCTTTTGCGCAAATATCTAATTTCAATGAACAATTAAACAGAACCAGTTAAACAGAGGTTAACCCGTTGAATGATTTGATGAAGAATATGATCCTGTGGATTGTCATTGCCGTTGTCCTGGTATCGGTTTTCAATAACTTTGGGCCAAAACCAACTGCATCAAGGACGCTGGATTATTCAGAGTTTGTCGCTGCTGTTAAACAGGGCTCAGTCACCCGGGTTGAGATCGCTGGGCAGACTATCTACGGTGAAACTTCTACGGGAGAACGATTCACCACCTATAGCCCGGATGACCCCAAGCTGGTGGATGACCTCCTGAATAATAATGTGATGATCAAAGCCAAACCCCCTGAGCAACAGGGCATGTTAATGCAGATCTTCATTTCCTGGTTCCCAATGTTGCTGCTTATTGCTGTGTGGATATTTTTCATGCGTCAAATGCAGGGCGGTGGTGGTGGTCGCGGCGCTATGTCCTTTGGTAAGAGCAAAGCACGCTTACTCAGTGAAGATCAGGTAAAAATAACCTTTGCTGATGTGGCTGGCGTGGAAGA
>JAUVNZ010000322.1 GCA_030599435.1 Gammaproteobacteria bacterium
GACTAAATACCACAAACACACAGCATGAAGCCTGATTATTAGCCCGGGCTCCAAAATGGGCAAAACTATCACCTTCTGCAAAAAAGACTAAAAAAAGAATGACATACTCGTTAATCGGTTTTTCTGCTGCTGCAATTTATGCCCTGACTGCCTACCTGTTAGGTCGCCGCCTATTCCATGACCGCACCAAGGCTTTCAACGAAGCTGGTCTGACCAAAACTCGCATCATTAGCATTGGCCTGATTGCTGTATTGCTCCATGCCATTACCCTGTACAACACCCTGTTTATTCCCGAAGGTCTAAATCTTGGCTTTTTCAATGCAATGTCACTCATCGCATGGCTTATGGCTCTTTTGCTGTTATTGGCGGCATTTACCAATCCTGTGGAAAACCTTGGCGTGTTTTTACTACCCATGACCGGCCTCAGCCTCTGCCTGGAGATATTATTCCCCGGCCAACACACTCTGCTGGCCTCTGAGGCACTGGAATTAAAACTTCATATCCTGATGTCGATTCTCGCCTACAGCCTGTTTGGTCTGGCGGCGGTCCATGCTCTGCTACTTGCCGTTCAGGACAACCATTTGCGTAACAAACGTCCTGGGGGCTTTATCCGCGCCCTGCCTCCGCTGCAAACCATGGAAACCCTGCTTTTCCAGATGATCGTAATTGGGCTAGCTTTGCTAACCTTGTCTCTGGTCACTGGAAGCCTGTATCTGGATGATATGTTTACGCAACGTCTCGCCCACAAAACCATACTTTCCATGATTGCCTGGGTGGTCTTCGCTACCTTGCTATGGGGTCGATGGAAATTTGGCTGGCGTGGAATAAAAGCTATTCGTTGGACCCTGAGTGGCTTTGTTTTTCTCATGCTGGCTTACCTGGGCAGCAAATGGGTCGCTGAAATCATCCTGGGACGCTAGCTTGATTTAGCACCTTCAACCGAGCGCATGAAAACGTCACGAGCGAAGGCAAAACAAGGCAATAATTTTTGAAAAAGCGGAATTTACACGCAGTAAATGAGTATTTTGAAGAAATTATTAACGCCGTATTGCCAAGCGCAGTAGTTTTCATGCGCTCGGCCGATATATTCCTTGACAGATCACTGACTTAGCCCAAAATATCACCTAATTAACTGCTAGCGAGGCGAACCTTTTTTTGGACGACATTCCCATAGGCGTTTTAATCGGCGCCCTTATTTTTCTCATCATACTCTCTGCTTTTTTTTCCGGATCTGAAACCGGGCTAGTAAGCCTGAATAGATATCGGTTACGTCATTTAGTGAAAACCAAACATCGCGGGGCAGAGCGTGCAAACAAACTTCTACAAAAACCGGACAGACTTATTGGTTTGATTCTGCTGGGTAATAATTTTGTTAATATCCTGGCCTCTTCCATTGCCACAGTTATAGGTTTACGTTTGTATGGCGATGCTGGTATCGCTATTGCCGCCGGACTGCTCACGTTAGCCATACTCGTATTCTCAGAAGTCACGCCAAAAACACTCGCTTTACTACAACCCGAACGGTTTGCCTTCCCGGCTACCTTCATTCTCTCACCATTATTAAAACTGCTTTACCCGCTGGTGTGGCTTATCAATATTGTTGCCAACAGTATTATTCGATTATTTGGCGTTAAGGTCGAAGATACTGGCAACCAGGAGTTATCCAGTGACGAACTACGAATGGTAGTAAATGAAGCTGGCGCTATGATTCCACGTCGACATCAAAAAATGTTAACCAACATACTTGATCTTGAAAAAGTCAGTGTTGATGACATTATGGTTCCGCGCAATGAACTTGTCGGGATTGATATGGACGATGATATTGACGACATTCTCAACCAACTTACCCACAGCCAACACACACGCCTACCTGTTTACAAAGGCGACGTTAACAATATCGTCGGCATACTTCACATAAAAAATGTGCTCGATCTATTTAAAAAATCTGACGTTGCAAAAGAACAGCTCGAACAGTCTGTTCGTGAAGCTTATTTTGTACCGGAAGGTACGCCCCTCCATACTCAGCTACTTCACTTTCAGCATGAAAAAAGACGTATTGGTTTAGTAGTCGATGAGTATGGTGATGTTATGGGACTGGTGACACTGGAAGACATACTGGAAGAAATTGTAGGTGAGTTCACCAGCGATCCCGCTACACACATAAGAGAAATTCACCGTCAGGATGACGGAACATTTCTTGTGGATGGCAGCGCAAACATTCGCGAGCTAAATCGAATAATGCAATGGGAGCTTCCCACTGATGGCCCTAAAACATTCAGCGGTTTAATAACCGAACACATGGAAAGCATACCTGAGCCAGGAACCAGCCTGATGCTGGCAGGCTACCCCATTGAAATTGTGCAAACAAAAGATAACATCGTAAAAACTGCGCTGATTAATCCTGCTATTAGACGCGCAACTAACAATGATGAAGCAGTCTCGCAAGTAGATTAAAACCTTTACAGTTGAAAACAAAACTGTTCCCGGAAAATTCGGGATAGTTAGTGGGCGTTAGTTAGTGGGTGTTAGTTGGTGCGCTAGATTTGGCGCACTGGATTTGGCACAACACAAAACCAAGTCGACC
>JAUVNZ010000101.1 GCA_030599435.1 Gammaproteobacteria bacterium
GCAGACGTTGCCATCGACACCGCTAATAAAACTGGTAACACTCCACTACTGTTAGCCGTAAAACACGGTTTCCGCAAAACGACCGAATTCCTGTTGCGCAACAACGCAGATGTTAAACATGCCAATTTACTCGGAGAAACCGCTATTGATATCGCCAAAAACGAAAATCATAAGCAGATTATTTCCTTGCTAAAGACTTATGCCGAATCCAGCGGAGTTTTCGACAGCCTACTTTAGCTAAACGCTGTTAGAGTTACTGATCAAAAACAATCGGCCAGAGATAACAAACCCTCGCACTATTTAAAAATCATCCTCGGACATTTTACTGCCTGCTGCCAACGTCAATGCTTCCTCGATTTCATCCGGCGCGCACATGATCTTGAAAAAACTATTGTCACCCATCATTTTCAGGTCAGGGAAGTTAATAGCGATACGAAATCGCGCATAGAGCGCATAAATTCTTTTCCCAGTCACTAGCATCTCATAAGGCAAATGGGCGGTTGAACGTACAGGCTTAAAATCAATATGCCCCATCACAAACTTATCGCTACTGCAATTTTTAGTCATGCTAACACCAAAAACAGACTCATCTTTACCAGGCACATCGATACGATAAACTTTTGAAACACCGCCCTTACCAGCTGCCAATGATTTTTCCACTGCAGCAATGGCGTCATCATGTGTTTTATATTCTGCCAGAAAGCTTGGCTCATCAAAATACTCCATGCCAAACATATAGTGATATTTACGAGCAGCTTCTGCTGACATGCCTTCTGCTGGCCCGTATGCTTTCATAGATCCCAAAGCGGAGTTTAGGCTGGCTGCAACATCACTCATATCAACCGACATACGATAAGCGTTCGCCATGTATACAGGATTTGTGTAAGCCACCTGAACCTCATCGTTAACCTTGGTGATAGAAACACGTTGGCCAGCAGCATAACCACCAAACTTAGATTTTCCAGCAGCACCTTTTAATGCATCTGACGTAACAATAATAATCGTTGCATCTGTATAAGGAGTATATTCTCCCACCACTTCAAAACCTGCACTACCCAATTTGGTTTTGACATCTGCCACAATCGTAGCCACATCACCAGAACCCGTTGAAGCCAGGGTAAATGGTTTAAGCAAATCAGCAGCCTGTGTTTGTCCGGCCGAAACTGCTATTACCAAAAATACAACCGCCACATAAAATGCTTTATAGATTTTTTTATTCAACATCTCATTAATCTCCCATTCCTTTAATTATGCTAAGTTATAATTACGCCCAATAAAAAAGGGACGCGTCGCGCTGTCCCTTTATTATTGCTGTTAACCTAATCATGTTAGGCATTTTCATTCATTACACAAATAAACAGACGTCAGACTCTCCGGCAAATTCAAAGAAAGTCGCAGCGCCACCATATTCGATATTATCCATTAAATCAGAAGGTTTGAAATCAAATAAATCCACGGTCATCTGACAGGCAATCATTTTCACATCGGCCTCAAGGCAAAGCTCACGTAATTCCTCAAGACTGGCAACACCCTTGGACTTCATTTTCTGCTTCATCATGACAGTCATCATCGTCTGCATACCAGGTAATGCCTGTAATAAAACAGGCATGGGCATCGGCATCGGCATGCCGGGATTTCCAAGTGAAGAAATCTTCAGATCCATTTTCTTGCGCAAAAGCTGCAAGCCGTAAAAAGTACAAAAAATTTGCACCTCATATCCTAATGCTGCGGCCGTAGAGGACAATATAAAAGGCGGGTACGCCCAATCTAGTGAACCTTTGGTCGCAATTATTGCTAGTTTTTTCTCAGCCATTTAACGCCTCCTTGGGTACAACAATCAGTTTCTGATTAGCCCTTCTTCATTAAAAAGTAAAACTTACCACCTTCTTCGCGGGATTCCTGAAGTTCATTACCCGTTTGCTTGGCAAAAGCCTCAAAATCCTTCACGGCACCTGGATCTGTCGCAATTATGTGCAGCACTTCACCAGAACCCATGCCATTCAGTGTCTTTTTAGCGCGCAGAATAGGAAGCGGGCAATTTAGGCCAGATGCATCTAGTTCTTGATCAAAATCTGCCATTGGAAACTCCTCATCATTGTTAGTCAATACATTAGAATTCAATTGACCACTTATATTCCAAACTATCTGAAATTGCAACCTGAACTTTCAGCTCTCCACTCTTAAATGGCATATTCCAGTACCATTAAAAAACTTATGATGAGCCCCGTTTGTTGGAAAGACTGAAACTTACTCTGGCTCTGGCAGGTCATACCATGGGTAATCACACAAACAACGATTCTAACTCTTTAAGATCATTGCTTAATTTAATTGTTTGATGAAGAGGCAAAACGTTACAATATATGCGTTATATGTTGCCAAATTAACCCTACTGACTGAATTCTCTTCACGAAGAATAATAACGAAATTGCTATTAAATTCTGATGCTTAACCATAAACATCGCTTTGTTTCCTGGGCCCTGATTTTCTACAGCTTTATCCTGGCTACACCACTCTATGCGTCCAACCTTGCATCCCAGCTCCCAGATATCGGGGATGCTGGCTCGACTGTATTAACACCCCGACAGGAGAGGCTGCTTGGTCAGGAATTTATGCGCAGCGTAAGGCAAAGCCTCAATCTCCTGAATGATCCTCTTTCAACAGCCTACCTTCAAAACCTGGCTGACAAACTGCAAGCTAAAACCACCGATCAATATCAGGATATTAGGGTATTTATTGTTGATGACCCTTCAATTAACGCCTTTGCGGGTCCTGGGGGATATATTGGAATCCATACGGGGCTAATACTGGCTGCCAGGACTGAGGGTGAACTGGCATCAGTAATGGCTCACGAAATTGCCCATGTGACCCAACGCCACCTGGTGCGCAGCTTCAAAGCCAGCAGCAAAATGAACCTGTCGACAATGGGCGCTATTATTGCTGCCATTGTGCTCGGGGGGAATAACCCGCAACTAAGTGAGGCCGTACTGGCTAGCACCGTTGCTGGAAATGCCCAGCAGCAACTCACATTCTCTCGAACTCATGAGCAGGAAGCGGACAGAGTAGGACTCGAATTACTGGCATCTGCCAATATTGACCCCAGAATGATGGTGTCCTTCTTCGAGGTGCTTCAACAGCAAACGAGAACGATTAGTAGTGTATCTCCTGAATTTATGCGCACCCACCCATTAACATTGACCCGCATTGCAGACACTCGAAACAGGGCACAGCAATACTCAAAATTTGCCCTTGCAGACAATACGTCATTCCAGCTAATCCAGGCTCGAACTGCAACTCTGGCGAAAAAAACAGGGCCAAACCCTTTTAGTAAAGCGAACTCCGGCATAAACAAAAATGCTAAGGAATATTACCGAGCACTGTCTGCTGCTAAATCAAACAATTATCCACTTGCTCGCAAACACATTCAGCCTCTTTTGCAAGCTGATACACGTCGGGTTCTTTACCATTTTAGCGCCGCAAGTATTGAACTGGTTGACAATCAGCCAGAAAAAGCTCGCAAGATCATCGTAAAAGCATTGGATTTGTTTCCTGGCAACCCATCGTTAACCGAGCTTTATGCAAAAATACTATTGCAACTAAAACAGCCTCAACTTGCCTTAAGTGCACTCAAAAAAGCGATCCGCAAACACCCTGAGGCTCATTACCTGTACCAATCTTACGCAAATGCTGCCTCCAGAATAGGCAAAAAAGCCGAGGCATATAGAGCTCTGGCCGAATATCACGTCGCACTGGGCAATCTACGCCAGGCTGTTGAACACCTTACCCAGGCATTATCTGCAGGTACTTTAGATAGATATGACCAATTATCCGCAGAAGCTCGCCAAAAAGAGCTCAAAGCGGAGGTTCTTTTCCGAAACCAGGAAGGTACCTCAAAGGACGAATAAAAAATTTGGTGACTATTTGTAAATAATTAGCACTTTTTTTGCCATAACCCTTGTGTCCTTTGCCCATTCTGATATAACAACTAGCCTGTATGTTTGGCTATCAAAATAGAAATGCTTATACATACTCGGTTTAAGGGCAGAGCATCCTATCTAGGAAGTTCTTCTCAAGCCAAAAAATAAAGAAATATTATTATAAAATCAGTAACTTAATCTTTAAGGAGGAGGCAGCGATGCGGAAATCCGCGAGTAGTACCCTGGCACTAGCCGGAACCCTGGCGCTTGTAATGGGAAGTTTTTCCGTTGCTCCAGGAATCGCCAGCGCAGCATCTGCAGTTGATGAAGGAAAGAAAATTTCTTTTCATAAAAAGAAAGGTAATTGTCTAGCCTGCCATAAAATTGCAGGGGGTAAAGCAGCTGGTAATGTAGGCCCTGCACTGGTCAACATGAAGGCACGTTTTCCTGATAAAAAGAAACTGCGTGAGCAAATCTGGGACGCCACAGCAAGAAATCCTAATACCATGATGCCTCCTTTTGGTCGGCATAAGATTTTAAGTGACAAAGAAATCGACAAGGTAGTGGAATTTATTTACACCTTGTAATCGTAAGATTCACAAAAGCTAGAAGGAGATCACCGAGTTATGAAACGTAGAACCTTCCTAAAAGGCACTGTTGCCGGCGGAATGCTGGGCGTTGCCGCAAGTGCGGGGCTGTTAACACCGAAAACGGTACTAGCTGCCTGGCCAGAATCTGCCTTTGATGCCAAAAATATTGATGGTGCCTTAAACGGCCTTTACAAATCCGCCAGTCATTCAAAGAGTGGGGACATCAAAATCAAGGCGCCAGATATTGCAGAGAACGGTGCAGTTGTGCCAATCACTGTTTCCACCGGAATGAAAGCAAGCTCTATTGCTGTTCTCATCAAGGAAAATCCATCACCACTGGCTTGTAGTTACGAGCTGGGTGGAGACACTGCAGGGTTTGTTTCCTGCCGCGTTAAGATGGGTAAAACCTCTGATTTGATCGCAGTTGTTAAATCTGGTGGCAAACTTCATAGTGCCACACGAAAAATCAAAGTGACCATCGGCGGTTGTGGCGGTTAATACATCTGTTGAATCGTTACCACATTAACAGTAGAGGATTAAAAGAATGGCCAAAAAGAAAATCAGAATCCGCGCCAAAATGAAAGGCGGCGTAGCGGAGGTTAAGGCCCTGATGAGTCATGCAATGGAAACCGGTCTGCGTAAAAACAAGAAAACCGGCAAGAAAATTCCAGCACACTACATCAAGGATGTCACTTGTACTCATAAAGGAAAGAATGTGTTGGTTGCTTCCTGGGGACCTGCAATTTCCAAGAACCCGTACCTGTCCTTCAAGTTCAAAGGTGCAGCAAAAGGTGACACGGTTAAAATCAGCTGGGCTGACAACAAAGGCGGTAAAGCTTCTGCAGAAGCCAAAATTGGCTAGCAGTTAGTCTTTAACGACCTGAATACCTATAAATGTAATGCTGTCTAAATACTAGAAAGTAGGCATATAAAATGGCAGCGACGGATGGAGGAGCAACAATGAAAAAACTGCTATTGATAGCAACGGCGTTGGGCGTATTAGCTGCAACCCCGTTAGTTGGTCAGGCAAGCCCAGAGGCAGATTTAAAGGCCTTTAGAGGGTACTACATGGAACGATTCCCTAATGTCGCATTAGAGGACTTCAGCGATGGTGTATATGCCATTGACCAGAATTCCCGCGATAACTGGGAAGCCATTGAAGAGTTTCCACCTTATGAAATTGCTATTGAAGCGGGTGAAGAAATGTTCAACACCCCATTCAAGAATGGCAAAACTTACGCCAGCTGTTTCCGGAATGGCGGCATTGGTGTTAAAGGAGATTTCCCCTACTTTGATACCGACAAGGGCAAGGTGGTTACACTTGAAATGACTATCAATGAATGTCGTACGAAGAATGGTGAAAAACCCCTGAAATACAAAAAGGGTAAAATCACTGCGATTGGTGCTTACATGGCATTCACATCGCGCGGCAACATCATAAATGTAAAAATACCAAAGGATAAACGTGCTCGTGCAGCCTACGAAGACGGCAAAAAGTTCTACTATACCCGTCGCGGCCAGCTGAATATGTCTTGCGCTCATTGCCATATAGACAATGCTGGTAACTTCATTCGTTCAAATATTCTTGGCCCGTCACTTGGACAACCGTCAAATTGGCCGACATATCGTTCAAAATGGGGAGCAATGGGTACTTTGCAACGTCGTTTTACTGGCTGTAATAAGCAGGTTCGCGCCAAACCATTCAAGGCTCA
>JAUVNZ010000328.1 GCA_030599435.1 Gammaproteobacteria bacterium
AAAAGTTCTGCGGTATCGGTTACCAACTTTTCATGGGCTGTACTTTTAGTAGCGGAATTAGCAGCGGAATGCGCACTGGCATAATCATCCAGAGCCTGTCTTTGCACATCGCGCTTGAGCAGGGATTGATGTTCATGTTGTCCATGAATATCCACCAGCTGCTCACCTAGTTCGCGCAGCATTTGCATAGGCACTGGCCGGCCATTGATGTAACCCTTTGAACGACCATCTCGATTAATGGTTCTGCGAATCAAACATAAGTCTTCATCATCCAGCTCATGATCCCCAAGCCAGTTTTGTGCTTGTTGATGTTCGGTGATATTAAATTCAACGCTAACTTCTGCGCGATCAACACCTGCACGAATAGCCCCCGTATCGGCACGGTCTCCCAGAGCAAGGCCAAGGGCATCAAGCAAAATGGATTTTCCTGCACCGGTTTCACCAGTGAGCACAGTCATACCGGGTGATAAGTCGAGCTTTAACTCGTCGACAATAGCGAAATGATGAATATGTATATGTCTTAACATGATTACTTTATTCTAAAAATACGGCAACAATTATGGCAACAACAGACTTACAGTCGTTTACCCCAATGCAATTTGGCTCTCAGTAACTTGAAATAATTGTAGTTTTCGGGGTGGATCAAACGAACAGGGTGTTCTTTCTTTTCTATTACAATGTGATCACCATTCTGCAGTGCCAGGTCAATTTGGCCATCGCAGGTGCATTGCGCATGCGCCTGATTGGATTCACTAACAACGATTTCAATTTTACTATCGGCATCCACCACAATGGGTCTATGGCTCATCGTGTGTGGGCAAATTGGCACCAACACTAAAGCGTTAAGATCTGGATGTAAAATAGGGCCGCCGCCTGAAAGAGCATAAGCAGTAGAGCCCGTTGGCGTTGATACAATCAATCCATCTGAGCGAGTTACGTTAACGAATTGCCCATTGATATAAGTTTCGTACTCGATCATCCGCGCTACGTTACGTGTGTGGAGTACTACGTCGTTAAAGGCCGTATTGTCGTTGATTTGTTCATCACCACGAATCACCTGCGCATGCAGCAAGGCACGCTGGTCTTCTTTGTAGTTTCCGGAACATATCTGATCCAGGGTTTCTTCAAGTTCGGATGGCGTGACATCTGCCAGAAAACCCAAACGACCAAGGTTAATCCCCAGCAATGACACTTGATAGTCCACCAGATCGCGGGCGGCATTTAGCAAGGTGCCATCACCACCCACTACGATGATCAGGTCACAGTTCTCACCCATTGTCTTTCGATCAACAAATGTATAGCTTTCCTTGTCCTTAATTGCTGACCCCAACGATTTTTTGTCCAGCAGAATTTCGGTCTTATGCTTGCCAAAATAAGCCAGCAAATCTGGCAAGGTGCCGCCACGATTTGGGTCACCATGTTTACCGATAATGCCTATTTTATTGAATTGTCTGGACATATCCCCAGCTTCCATTGCTTACAGTTAGTAAATTAGAGAGCGATTCTTCACTTTATGTGCCACGTTAGCATTTTGGACAATGCGAGCCAACCGGTTCGTGTCAGAACAAAACTTGTTGGAGAAGTAGTAAACTTCATCCTTACTTTTCCGGAATAAAATTAGAGATTTCAACGAAGCTCTTAGCGAATAAATTTCAATATAAACGGAGATTCAATGCCAGACCCAGACTTTGATTCAGATCTTGATAAAAAATGGGGAGAAAGTTCACCCTGGCATGATCCCTATACGCTGGCAAATTTCAAAGCACGCCCAACCGATGTGCTTATTACTACTCCGGCCAAGGCCGGTACGACCTGGATGCAGCAAATTTTGCACCAGCTACGCTCGGGGGGTGACGACAGATTTGAATCCATTGATACTGAAGTGCCGTGGATTGAAATTCCCAGGCAGGACAAAACCTGGCAAAAAGTACTGACCGAGTTTGAAAACCTGAAAGAGCCGCGTTGTTTCAAAACCCACTGCACCTTTCCGCAGACGCCTGGTGTCGGCATTGCACGATTTATACTTACTTCACGCGACCCGCGCGACTGCTGTGTCAGTTTTTATCATCACAAAATGGATATGACAGATGAAGCTTTAGAACAATTTGGCCTTGAAAAACCCGAAAACTTCGACAGCTTTTTTGAAGAATGGCTAGAGTACGCGGGCTGGTATCGAAACGTGGAAAGCTGGTGGCCGCACTATCAAGACAAGAATGTTCTATGGTTACGCTATGAAGACCTTAAGCAGGACCTCGAAAGAGGCATTAACCAAATACTGGATTTCCTGGGTTGGTCAATCACTGATTCTCAACGTAAAAATGTTCTTACGTATTGTTCCTTTGAGTGGATGAAAGCCAATACCCACCGATTTACGAGCCAGGGTAAAGATGGAAAGGCACAGTTCAAGCCAGGTGGCTTTATACGCAAGGGAAAAGTAGGGGGCGGGAAAGCGCAGTTGTCCGCCGAGCAGGATAAAAGGGTAATGGAAATGGCACACGA
>JAUVNZ010000187.1 GCA_030599435.1 Gammaproteobacteria bacterium
AGACATCCAGATGACTAATAAAAGACAAAAAATAAAACCAGCGACAGTTGGCACAATAATAAACCAGCTCCAAAACTCACTTGTAAAATCTGCCATACCGATCAACTCCGATCTTTATGTGTCGTTGGTACATCATCTTCTTCAAGGGGCATTCTTGAAGCATCATCAAATGATGTTTTGCGAGCACTGCTAAAGGCCCAAATAATTATGCCGATAAATATTAAAAACAGAGCTAAGGTCCAGAATGCATGAAACATAACCATCATTTATCTCCTGGTCTTGATTGCAGTACCAAGGCCTTGCAGGTAGGCAATCATGGCATCCATTTCCGTTTTACCTTTTAATTTCTTTGGTGCCGCGGCAATTTGTTTATCGGTATAAGGATGACCCAGGGTTCTGAGTACTGTCATTTTTTTCTTTATATACCTGACATCCAGCTGGTTTTCTGCAAGCCAGGGATAACCAGGCATAATTGATTCAGGTACCACATCGCGCGGGTTTATTAAATGTACCCGGTGCCAGTCATCACCATAGCGGCCGCCAACACGATGCAGGTCAGGGCCTGTTCTTTTCGATCCCCACAAAAACGGTCGATCGTAAATAAACTCGCCTGCCACTGAATAATGGCCATAACGCTCGGTCTCTGCTCTGAACGGGCGGATCATTTGTGAATGACACACATTGCAGCCTTCACGAATATAAATATCACGACCTTCTAGCTGTAATGCCGTGTAAGGCTTTAAACCCTGAACAGGTTCCGTGGTGGAGTGCTGGAAAAAAAGTGGCACAATCTGAACTATGCCGCCAACGCTGACAACCAGTAAAATCAGCACTATCATTAAGCCGATATTTGTTTCTACTTTTTCATGACCTGACATAAATAATTTCCTTCCGCTAATGGGCTGGAGCAGGTATTACTGCAATTGCCGGTTTAGCGCCTTCAATTGTTCGCCACATGTTATAGGCCATCACCAACATACCAACTAAAAAGAAAGTGCCGCCGAGAAATCTAACAATATAAAATGGGTGCATCGCCTGAACACTTTCCACAAAACTATAGGTCAGTGTGCCGTCTGAGTTAACTGCCCGCCACATCAAACCCTGCATTACACCCGACACCCACATAGAGGCGATATACAAAACGATGCCAAGGGTAGCCAGCCAGAAATGCACTTCGACCAATTGCAGACTGTAGATCTTTCGATCAAACAGTCTGGGGATTAAATAGTACATTGCCCCCATGGATATCATCGCAACCCAGCCCAGGGCACCAGAATGGACATGACCAATTGTCCAGTCGGTGTAATGGGATAAAGCATTGACAGTTTTGATGGCCATCATCGGGCCCTCAAATGTTGACATGCCATAAAACGAGACCGACACAATCAGGAATCGAAGTACGGGATCAGTGCGTAATTTTTGCCAGGCACCTGACAGGGTCATGATGCCGTTGATCATGCCGCCCCAGCTGGGAGCCAGCAGGATTAATGAAAAAACCATGCCCAGTGACTGGGTCCAGTCTGGCAGCGCCGTGTAATGTAAATGATGGGGACCGGCCCAGATGTAGGTAAAGATCAGGGCCCAGAAATGAACAACTGATAAGCGATACGAGTAAACAGGACGATTCGCCTGTTTGGGCACAAAATAATACATCATGCCCAGAAAACCTGCGGTCAGAAAAAATCCCACTGCATTATGGCCATACCACCACTGCACCATGGCATCCTGCGCACCGGAATATACCGAATAGGATTTAAACATGTGGACAGGTATTACGGCGCTATTCACCAGATGCAGTAAAGCCACAACCAGTATAAAAGCACCAAAAAACCAGTTGGCAACATAAATATGGGGTGTTTTTCGTTTAACGATGGTGCCAAAAAACACAACGGCATAAGACACCCAGACAAGCGTAATTAGAATATCAATTGGCCACTCTAGTTCTGCATATTCCTTTGATGAGGTAATGCCCAAAGGCAGGGTAATAGCTGCAGATACAATAACCAGTTGCCAGCCCCAGAACGTAAAAGCAGCCAGTCCCCCAGCAAACAACCTTGTATGGCAGGTTCGTTGAACAATATAGTATGAAGTGGCAAACAAGGCGGAGCCGCCAAAGGCAAATACAACTGCGTTGGTGTGCAGGGGTCTTAAACGGCCAAACGTTAACCAGGGTGTATCGAAGTTGAGGGCCGGCCACGCCATTTGTGAGGCAATAATCACCCCTACAAGCATGCCGACAATGCCCCAGATGATGGTCATAATGGCAAACTGCCGCACGACAGTGTAATTATAGGTTTCGTTTTCAGCCATAGCCATTCCCTAATAGTTTCTAGAATAGTTTCTAGAATTTGATTTATTTAATTTCGAATGATTGTCGTTATTTTAAACTGGGGCTAGGAGGTAAATACCGGGCCAATTCCTGAGTCCCAGATAACAACAGTCGCGGCCAGCAATGCAACCAGTGCCACCAGGCCAACCGCCATGACCGAGCTTGAAAACAGGAAACCGCGTTCCTTGCTGATTTCAAGCATGACCGGTACACCGGTATATAATAGGTAAATGGTATAGGCCAGGGCCGGCAGGCCAATTAGAAAATTCAGCCACAAAATCGGATAAAGGCCCATAAGGCCAGTAAGAAACAGGGGGGTTGCAGTGTACGCGGCCAGACCAATACAACGTGGCAAGGGCTGCTTGGCACCATAAGTCTGTCCCATCCAGTGAATCAACTTGCCGATGCTGAAAACACCAACCAACATGGCGAAGTAGTACATTAATGAAATCCCGAGCGCGCTCTCGACGGTTAATTTCACCACCCCGCTCCTGCCTATTTCCCAGCCAATCATGGTAGTGCCAATAAAACCGGCTACTGGTGGAATGGCAGCCAGGAATAATACGTGGGTGCAATAACATCGGCCGATACCACAATTCTCTTTGCGGATTTCCCGCCATTCTTCTTCTGGATGGGCAAACAACCCCCAAACATGATTTAACACCATTTGCGTCTCCTCTCACAATCAGCGCCGCGGGCAGCCGTACCGGCTATACCAAATCGGTAGGGCTTATATAACATAGTCTTTGGTGATTTATGAATGAATTATTGACAAAAGTGATCGATAATTAAGAAATTTATTATATCCTGAAATAGCAAACCGGTGGCACTCTAGCAGGGCCTAAGGCTGAAATATTTGATTTACATCAAAGTTTTGTTGGCAGTTATCTGAAATACAGTGGCCCTGCCTGCAGGAAATTGGTCTTTACTGGGTAATCTGGTCTAGACTGCCAACTTCAAACCAGCGTCGAAGTGCCCTATTACCACAACTTATGTCTACAGCCTCTAATCATCTTAGCCAGCATTATGATGCCACTGAAAAACAATGTTATCACTGCGGCCAGCCTGTACCAACAGGAACAAATATCAATATTGATATTAATGGATCAGCGCAACCCATGTGTTGTCATGGTTGCCTGGCCGTTTGCCAGGCTATCCGGGCAGCCGGACTAGATGACTATTATCAAGACCGGCAGACTCCTGCCAATAGCAGGCAAGATGTGGTGCCCGCTTCATTGCGTGAATTACAGGCTTTTGATAATCCGCAAGTACAACAAAGCTTTGTTCATACTGCACATAACAATCTTAAAGAAGCATCACTGATACTCGAAGGTATAACCTGTGCCGCCTGTATCTGGCTAAATGAAACTTACCTGAAAAAACTTGCGGGCATTCACTCTGTCAATATCAATTATGCAACCCATCGTGCTCAGATTGTCTGGGACGACAATAAAATCAAGCTAAGCGCCATACTCGAAGGCATAAATAATATTGGTTATCGCGCATTCCCTTATGACCCACAAAGCCAGGAAGCGATTTTTGAATCAGAAAAAAAATCACTCTTAAAACGACTGGGGCTTGCGGCAATTTTGGGCATGCAAGTAATGATACTGGCAGTTGCCATGTACAGCGGTGATGCCTATGGCATGGAAAGTGGCATTCGTAGCTTTTTTCGCTGGCTTAGCTTTGGTTTAACGATACCGATAATAATCTATGCCGCTGAACCATTCACAAAAAATGCTCTCCGTGATGTCAGAAATTTAAAAATTGGTATGGATGTCTCAGTCTCACTAGGCCTTGGTATCGCCTTTAT
>JAUVNZ010000227.1 GCA_030599435.1 Gammaproteobacteria bacterium
CAGTAAAATGTCCGAGGATGATTTTTAAATAGTGCGAGGGTTTGTTATCTCTGGCCGATTGTTTTTGATCAGTAACTCTAACAGCGTTTAGCTAAAGCAGGCTGTCGAAAACTCCGCTGGATTCGGCGTAAGACTTAAGCAGGGAAATAATTTGCTTATGATTTTCGTTTTTGGCGATATCAATAGCGGTTTCCCCGAGTAAATTGGCATGTTTGACATCTGCGTTGTTGCGCAACAGGAATTCGGTTGTTTTGCGGAAACCGTGTTTTACTGCTAACAGTAGTGGAGTGTTGCCAGTTTTATTTGCTGTGTCGATGGCAACGTCTGCTTTTAACATGGTTTGCAAAATACTGTAGTTGCCTCTCATCGCAGCAAAGTGACTTGCGCTGTTGCCATTGTGGCTGACCAGTTCGGATTTGGCGCCACGAGCAATTAACCAGGAGGCCATTTTTTGATAATCCCCCCTAATGGCCCTCATCAGGGGGGTTTGGCCGTTATGAGAATCAGTGAAGTTTATGTTGGCGCCTTTTTTCACTAACATTTTTACGGTTGAAAAATTGCCAGTGTTAGCGGCATGCCACAAAACAGAATGGCCTCGTTCGTCAGCGACATTGATTGCAGACCCATAATTCAGCAGGAGTTGGGCTATCTGGTGGTACCCTAAGTCAGCTGCAACATATAACGCTGTGACTCCTAGTCCTGTTTTCGCATCAGGGTTTGCGCCCTTTTCCAGCAATATTCGCACTGCAGTACGGTGCTGCATATAAGTTGCCCAGGTCAGTGGGGTATAACCTTTTTTATCCTGGATGTTGACTTGCCCACCTTTGGAAAGCAGTAATCGTAATGTGTTGATTTGACCTTGTCTTGCAGCCCAGCTAAGAGCAGATAAACCGCCAGTATCCTGTTTATTAATGGCTGCGTTAGCTTTTAATAGAGCGCGTACAATCGCGGTATTGCCATTCCAGGCAGCATAGATTAGAGCAGTACGGCCATCTTCATCGGCAGAATTAATGTGATGTGGTTTTTTAAGTAGCTTAGTAACTATGGCTGGTTGCCCGCGCCAGGCAGCGTACATTAACTCAGTCCACCCATCGTAAAGGCGAACTTTTGATTGGGTAGCCGCCAGAGCTGGCGATGTGATGCAGACAATCAAAACTACGCCGCACAGTAGCTTGCTGGCTAGCTGTCTCGTTGTTTTATGGTAGATTAAGTTTTGTGTGCGCATAACGGATTGTTTTAAATGGTGTTCTAAAAGCAGCATGCCCGACAGTTGAGGGCGATCACAGCCCCATTTATACTATTATTTTAGCCGTAAAGCATGTCCAAACTGAAGCCTTTTACTTTGGTTTGCGAAGGGCTGCTCATTTTTGAAGTGACTGGTATTGGTGCTAAACCCGATGTTCCAAAATATTTTTACTTTCGTATTTAAACAACATAAGAGGCAGGGCCGAAATCGCCTGACCCGAGCATGTGTTATCGGGTTGTTGCTTGTTTTATTTTCATTTTCTATTTGTGCGGAAGAAGGGCATAAGCTAGAGACTCGCCCTGCGGCCTCCCTCTGGTATAGAGAGTTAGCAGCACAGGGGGATGTTGATGCCAAATACAATCTTGGCATGATGAATGAAACGGGCTGGAGCATACCTGTTGATCTTAAGGGGGCTGTTCAGTGGTATCGGGATGCAGCAAAGCAGGGGCATGTCGAGGCGCAACTTAGATTAGGTATGCTTTACTATCTTGGTTTGGGGGCCAAAAGAAGTAAATTAAAGGGTGAGAGCTGGATTCGTAAAGCTGCAAAACACGACCATAAATTTGCACAGTCACTGAATAAAATACTTTTTACGGAAGATGCGCCCGATACTCTTGATCAAAAAAGAGTGCTGGGGAAGGTGCGCAAAATTTATTTACAAGATGAAAAGAAAGCAATAAGCCGACTTCAACAGCTGGTTGCTGCAGCTCAACGAAAATCCACAGGTCAACAGCAAGTTAAAGAAGAAACAACTATACGGGAGCGAAGGGAGGCTCGTGAGAAAGTTGGGCAATCCGGTGTTACAAAAGGGATGTCCGAGGAAAAGAAAAAAGAACTTGAACGCATTGAAAGTGTTGTGCCGGAATTTATCGTAAAAAAATCCGTGGAAGAAAATCGTACGTTGGTTCGCGGAAATATTGCAACTATACGCCTGCAGGCAAAAAAAGGACGGGCGAGCGCACAATATAATTTGGGTCGAATGTATGAATTAGGAATTAAGGTACCCGTTGATAAAGCTAAGGCGCTAGCCTGGTATAAGAAATCGGCAGATCAGGGTTATGCCGATGCACAGTATCGATTGGCAATTTCAATGCTTTATGGCAATAGTGCCGAACGTAATGAAAGATCAGGAAGGAAGTGGTTGTCCTTAGCAGCTGATAATGGTCATCAGACTGCTCAAAATCTTCTTACCAACATGGCTAATCTGGAAGATTTTGGCGCTGGTAATTCACTAGCCTTAACCTGGTACCTGGATCGAGCCATCGCAGGTAATGCGGAGGCTGCTTTAAGCTTAGGGAAAATATTTGAACATGGCTGGGGCATAAGCTCTGATTTACATGAAGCAACCAAGTGGTATAAGCGTGCACAAATGCTTGGAGCAAAGGATGCCGAGGTTTTATTGCGGGAATTAAAGACGCATATAGCGCAAAATAAAGGAACAGCAGGTGAGATTGGGGGTGCAACAGGAAATTTTCGACCGCCAGACTGGGCTGCTTATCTGATGGCTATTGTACTGGCTATAGGGATTATTTTTTGGCCGCTGTTTAAAAGAAGCAAGGGGAAACGAAAGAAAGTTAAAGGAAGTAAAGGTAAGCTAAGTAAAGCGACACGAAAGAAAATCAAACGAAGTCGGCCAACAGGCATTAGCGTTGATGCTAAGAATGTAACTGAAGAAAAATCACCATTTGGCTAACCGGTTTATTTCTGACGAACGAAAAGTGATTGTTAGAAATACAAGAGTAATAAATTAAACAGCTTTCTATCTATTAGCTTTCTATCCATAAATATTTATAGGTAAAAAGCTACAGAGTGCCATACTTGGTTTCAATCTCTACGCCCAAAGTTTTCAGCATCGGTGTTGGCAAAATGCCGCCCGCACATACAATGACACCATCATTTTTGATTTCCAGCTCTCCGCCTTCCAGGTTTATTGTAACGTTCTCTTCGTCAATCTGTTTGACAGTGGTTTTGAGTTGGAGATTGAGGCTACCAGCCCCAGCTCTTTCGTCCACCTGGGCGACAATTTTAGGGTTAGCTTTGGCAAAGGAGCCACTTCGGTATGACAGTGTCACTGTAGTGCCGGGTTCGTCAGCAAGGGCAATAGCAGCTTCGAGGGCACTGTTCCCTCCACCGACAATCAGCACGTGTTGATTGCAATACTGTGCAGGGTCTGCCAGACGGTACACTACTTTTGTTTGTTCTTCTCCTGGTACGCCAAGTTTTCTTGGTGTACCTCGACGTCCTATGCTTAATAATA
>JAUVNZ010000395.1 GCA_030599435.1 Gammaproteobacteria bacterium
CATGATGCGGCCGCTGACCAAGTTCACTCATCAACTTAGCAGTGCCCATAACATTCCTGCCAGGGTGCGCGAGGCTATACGCACTGCGGAAGATGAACGGCCGGGCGCGGTTCACCTGGAACTGCCTGAAGACATTGCCTGCGAGGAAACAGATTCACAAGTCATCGCTAGGAGCAGGTTTGATATTCCCCATGCAACGGATCATTCCATCGCAGCCGCTGTCGAGATGATTGAAGCGGCAAAGCACCCCTTGCTGCTGATTGGAGCAGGCGCCAACAGAAAGCGGTATAGCGCCAGCCGTGGAGTATTCATCAAGAAAACAGGCATTCCATTTTTCAGTACGCAAATGGGCAAAGGCGTCGTTGATGAACGTAATCCACTTTTCCTGGGTAACGCCGCGCTTTCTTCCAATGATTATTTACATCGTGCTATTGAAGAAACCGATCTGATCATAAATGTAGGCCACGACGTCGTTGAAAAACCCCCATTCTTTATGGAACAAGGAGGATTTAAGGTTATCCACGTGAACTACATTACCGCAACTATCGATCCTGTTTATTACCCGCAACAGGGGGTGATAGGTGACATTGCCAGCAGTATGGAACGTTTGACTGCACTAATAACTCCACAGCAAGGCTGGGACTTCTCTCGATTTATGGAGGTTAAAGCTCACCTTGATAGACATTTACAGGAAGGGGTGAAAGATGAAAGGTTCCCCGTTTATCCACAACGCCTGGTTGCCGATGTACGAAAAGTAATGCCTGATGATGGCATCATCGCTCTCGACAACGGTGTCTACAAGATTTGGTTCGCCCGTAACTATAGAGCACACGGGCCAAATACAGTCTTGCTCGATAATGCGCTGGCAACCATGGGGGCAGGTCTGCCTTCTGCGATGGCTGCCAAAATTGTTCATCCAGACCGGCGGGTAATGGCTATCTGTGGCGATGGTGGTTTCATGATGAACTCACAGGAAATGGAGACGGCAGTGCGTCTGGGCCTTGATCTTGTTGTGCTGGTCCTCAAGGATGATGCCTACGGTATGATCAAATGGAAACAGGCCAATATGGGCTTTGATGATTTTGGTCTTGATTACGGTAATCCGGATTTTGTCCAATACGCCAACAGCTACGGTGCAAACGGGCACCGCCTTGTATCAGCAGAGTCACTAATACCCCTGATCGAAGAGTGTTTCAATACCACTGGAGTACACTTGATTGAGGTTCCAGTAGACTATTCAGACAACGACCGCATACTTAATTCTGAAATAAAGGAACAGAGCCAACGGATTTAGGACTGTAATGCAGTTTGTGTTCTATATGGGCATGGTTTCTTCCAGACATTAAAAAGAGGGCAGTGAAAACTCTCATGTAACTCATACTTTTCGAATAATTCATTATTTAACATAATATACATTATACGCACTAAGTAATACTCACAGGAAAGGCGCTTACGGGGCTTAATTTAGTCTAAGGTGCCCCTTCCACCGTATTTGTGTACATAACTGACTAGTTTGAATGATCTAACAAGAATGAATTAGTACCTACCGATTGCATTTGTGATTTAATAAACCCACGAATAAAAAAACATAAAGAATATAAAGTGGAAGAAAAAGAACTCGACAAACTCCTGGCGCATGAATTCCCTGTACAAAAGAACCTCATCTACCTGAATCACGCAGCTGTAGCGCCATTA
>JAUVNZ010000298.1 GCA_030599435.1 Gammaproteobacteria bacterium
AAATTCAATGAGAAAAATTTTACCGACGCCTGCTCCATCGACGCTAGTATTACTAGCAACAATGTTCGTGGCATTTTTTGCTATGCCAGTTTTGGCAATTCAGGCGCCGGAAGATCTGGTGGCGAAAACAACGGATAAAATTACCAGCGCCTTGCGAGTTGAGCAGGATAAAATAAAAGCTAATCCTAAGCGACTATATGAAATTGTAGATGAGGTTGTGTTGCCACATTTTGATTTTGAGCGCATGTCCAGGTGGGCGCTGGGAAAATATTGGCGTAAGGCAACAAAAAGTGAGCGCACACAATTTATTCAGGAGTTTCGAGTCCTGTTGGTGCGCACCTATGCTAAAGCGCTCAACGATAATTATGATCAAAAAATTGATATGTTGCCGGTACGCATGAGAAAAGGTGGCAAGGAAGCGACAGTTCGCACAGAAGTGCAGCAATCAGCAGGGTTTCCTATTCCCATAGACTATAAAATGTATATAAAAGACGACGCCTGGAAGGTTTATGATGTTAGCGTGGATGCGATAAGCCTGGTAGCAAATTATCGTACGTCGTTTTCCAAAGAAATTCGCAAGGATGGCCTACCTAAACTTATTGCGCGACTGGCTGATCGCAACAAGCAGGCAAAAAATGAATGATCCAAAGGTAGAATTTTCAACAGCGGATAATCGATTGCGGGTGAGCGGTGAGTTAAATTTTAAAAACGTCCCCACACTTGTCTCGATTAGCCCGGATTATTTTAAAAACGATAATGGGCTTGAGGTTGACCTGGCCGGTGTAAGCCGCGCTGATAGTGCCGGTGTTGCCCTGTTGATCGAATGGCAACGTCAGGCGCAGAAACAAAGAAAACCTATTAGTTTCTTTAACATACCCTCCCAAATGCTGGCTATCGCGCGCCTGAGTGGTGTAGATGAGCTGTTGTCCTTGAAAAACTGATTTTCATTATATCTGTTTAACTATTATCAATCATCTGGAGTATTGAGCATGGCCGTGGCTGTTTCGATTCAAGGTGTACACAAACACTTTGGAACATTGCATGCGCTTAATGATATTACCTTTGATGTCCCGCAAGGCAGTTTTTTCGGTTTACTAGGACCTAACGGCGCAGGTAAATCTACCTTAATAAATATCATGGCTGGTTTAACCCGCGCTGATGCGGGTTCAATTAGTGTTATGGGACATGACGTGGTGCGGGACTTTAGGATGGCGCGTCATTCTCTGGGCGTGGTGCCACAAGAGCTGGTATACGACCCCTTTTTCACTGTGCGGGAAATCCTGAAATTACAATCCGGTTATTTTGGACATGGGTCTGAAAACAAAGCGTGGATAGAGGAGCTGATCGAAACTCTCTCGTTGAGCGACAAGGCTGACGCTAATTTGCACGATCTATCTGGTGGTATGAAACGTCGCGTGTTGATTGCGCAGGCTTTAGTACATAAGCCTGAAGTTGTTGTGTTAGATGAGCCTACTGCGGGTGTTGATGTGGAGTTGCGTCAGGCCCTATGGCGTTTTACCAAACGTCTTCACGATGATGGCAGCACAATTGTTTTAACAACCCATTATCTTGAGGAAGCGGAAGCCCTGTGTGAAGAGATCGCTATTTTGAATCGTGGTGAAGTGGTTGCGCTGGATACTAAACAGGGGTTGTTGTCGCGTTGTCCGTACCGCACTTTGCATCTCACGGTTGATAAGGATGCGGATCGGTTAAAAAGAAACTTGCCTGAATACTTGCAAGCTTTATTAGTAGAAACTCACAAGAATGAAATTAGTTTTCGTTTGCATAAAACCGAACACCAAATCGGTGATGTATTGGAAGCGCTGAAAAATGCCGATTTGAATGTTATTGATCTTTATACTGAAGAGGCAGGTCTGGAAGAAGTGTTTTTGGGTTTAACCGAATCGGCATCAGGAGCAGCAACAGAGGCAGCAGGATGAAAGCCGGCTCAAGAGTTTCTGGTTCTAGCGTCACTGGTTCAAGAGCGTATGGGTTTTACGCCTTGTTTGCCAAAGAGGTGGTGCGTTTCCTTAAGGTGACCGTGCAAACAGTGCTAACACCGGTAGTAACGGCACTGTTGTATTTACTGGTTTTTGGTCAGGCGCTGGAAGCCCACGTGGAAGTGTATGAAGGTGTGTCTTATTCAGCGTTCCTGATTCCCGGTTTGATGATGATGTCCATCATCCAGAATGCATTTGCCAATAGCTCATCAAGCCTTATTCAATCAAAGATGATGGGCAACCTGGTGTTCGTGTTGTTATCACCCATTTCAAGTTTGGAGTTTTATGCGGCCTTTACTTTGGCCGCCGTGGTGCGAGGTGTGCTGGTTGCGCTAGCGGTTTATCTGGTGGCTATATTGTTTATTGATTTACCGCTGGCAGAGCCATGGGCGATTGTAGTTTTTGCTATATTGGGCAGCGCTATCTTGGGGGCGTTAGGACTAGTGGCCGGTATTTGGGCCGAGAAATTTGATCAGCTATCGGCGTTCCAGAATTTTTTCATTTTGCCATTGTCGTTTTTAAGTGGCGTATTTTATTCCATCGAATCCCTGCCGGAAGCCTGGCAGACCGCCTCCCTGTTTAACCCGTTTTTTTACCTGATCGATGGTTTCCGCTATGGGTTTTTTGGTGTTGCAGACGCTGACGTATGGATGAGCATTATGGTGTCGTTAGGATTCCTGTTGTTAATCAGTATTGTCGCGTTGGTAATGCTTCAAAAGGGTTACAAAATTCGTGGCTAAGGAGTATCCTTTGCGCCTGATTTTAGGTGCCAGCCGCTTATAAAATATTAGTTAATAACCTAATAATTCAATAAGTTACGATGATGCAA
>JAUVNZ010000264.1 GCA_030599435.1 Gammaproteobacteria bacterium
CGCCAGCCACCATCCGTCATCTGACGGCCAGTCAATAATCAACTAACTTATTGATTGATATGAAATAGTATGAAATGAGTATAGTAAAAGAGGCTAAATAACCCCAGCAGGGATATCATTATTTGAGAAGGAGTTGGCAAACATAATGGTGATTTTTCAGGGATATGTGCATTAATTCCCTGGATATCAGCCCCTGGGATATCACCAAAAAGCAGGGAAATGTCCCAGATGATGTGCTCGTTAAGCTAGTGCACCCCATAACGTGTTTTAACAATTTCTGGTGCACCCTGATCCTTTATTTTCATAATAAACAAATCCCCATAATTATTTGGAGCCTCGCCTTTGCCGCCCAACTGAGAATAAATTTCTGGCAAATTACTCGTATTACCCACCCAAAAAACCACTCCACCCGAGTGTTTGGTAAGTATCGTTTTTACAACTTCGTTTGGAACAGGACTGCTACCGACGATAGTAATATCGATTTTCAAATGTTTTGCTAACGGTCTGACGGTATCCAGATTACGTACCAAATCAGGGCTATAAATGGCAGTGATTTTTTTGTCCCCTAGTTCCTTAACTACAGCTTCAACTAAAGCCTTTGCTCTTGCTTTCCCTTTTTCAGTAAGGACTTTTGTAATAACTGTTTTTTCAGCGTGTCGCGTCAGGATAATCGTCGTCCCTGTCCCGGGTTTTGAGTGAGACATATAGGCCGCACAACCAGCCATGGTGATTACCAGGAACACAGATACACACAGAACAACTATTCGATTTACTTTTCGCATATGCACAACAAGTCCCTTTATTGTTATTTTCCGTTTTTATTAGCGCCTGTTATTAACGCCTAAGTGTAACGAAATTGAACTGAAAATTAAATTTACTGCCAACATAAAATATTCTGAAAATATAACCCTCTCTACGTTAGTCAGGGTCTGTAAACCGGTGTATTTGTCGTCGTGCACGTTTGGTGGGGCGACCTTCCCCGCGAGGTCTTTGTGCAGCACTTAGCTGGCGAAGTTGTTTTTCTTTTTCACGACGCTGTCTGCTTTCAATGGTTTCTTCATATAATTGTTGAGCAACGCTTGCGGGGCCACGCCGAATAGAAAGCTCGCGAATAGTTATAGTTTTTAAATCATGCCCTTGACGTATCGTAAGCACGTCTCCTACCACAACCTCATAACCTGGTTTTGTGCGTGAAGCAAAAACAGAAACCTTGCCACCTTTTACAGCAGCACAAGCGAGTGAGCGGGTTTTAAAAAATCGTGCCGCCCATAGCCATTTATCTAAACGAACAGTCATAACGAATAACCATGAAGAACAATCAAGCTGCTAAATGAAGTTTCTTTGGTAAACCAATTTCCATCGCTATAGGCAAGTGGTCTGACAGCATGTGTTGTAAAACATGAACGTCATGCACATGCAGGCTAGGTGACGTTAATATGTGGTCGATAACCCTCACAGGTCTCCAGCTGGGGAAAGTTTTAAGGCCGTGGCAAGGTTCACAGAGATTGGTGGTGTTTAATAAATAACGCATCTCAGGGCTATCTGGTTGACAGTTGAGATCTCCCATTACGATTACATGTTCATATTGATTAACTATTTCTGCAACATATTCAAATTGACGCTGACGGGCACTCGCACCCAAAGCCATATGCATTACCAGAAGTACAAGGGGGTTATCCTTGCTGCCATATCGAGCCACCATTACCCCACGACCTCGCAAACCAGGCAGTTTATGATTGTTCACTTCGGCAGGTTTATAATGGCTTAAGAGGCCGTTACTGTGGCGCGCAAACTTACCAAGTTTACGATTAGTTTGCTCATGCCAAAAAGGAAATCCACCCTTTTTTGCAAGATATTCTATTTGATTTATAAAACTAGAGCGATAACTGCCAGCGTCAACTTCTTGTAGTGCAACAATATCGAATCCACTAATAGCATGAGCGATGCGTGTGAGGTTGTCGTAACTTTTGGCATGAGGTAACACATGCTTCCAACTTTCGGTAAGGTAATGGTGCGGCCGTGTTGAAGCCATGCCCACCTGTATATTGTAGCTCAGCAAACGAACTCGTGTTCCGTGCTCTCCAGCATCAAAAGGATCAGGGATTGGTATTGTTTTCATAAGTCAGAAAAAAGCAACTAAAAGTAAATTATTTTACGGTCACATTTATTATAGACGAATCGTTATAGATGAATCGCCAGCTCACCCAATGTTTCTGTTAAGCGTAGATTTTCACTGTAATCCACTGGACAATCTATGATGCTAACTGCATCTTCGGCCAGCGCTTTTTTAAGTATAGGCAATAACTGGTCTGCCTGTTCAATGCGATAGCCTTTAGCACCGAAAGATTCGGCCAATTGAATAAAATCCGGGTTTTCGAAATCAACATGTGAGCTACGTCCAAACTGATTGAGCTGTTTCCACTCAATCAAACCATAACCTGAGTCATTCCAGATAAGCACAACCATTGCTATCTTTAAACGGACCGCCGTCTCGATTTCTTGAATATTCATCATAAAACCACCATCGCCGGTAACAGCAACTACAGATTTATCCGGACACGCCAGTTTGGCGGCTATAGCACCCGGCACAGCAATACCCATGCTGGCAAAACCATTGGAAATCAGGCAAGTATTGGGAAATTCGCAACGAAACATTCGAGCCATCCACATCTTATGGGCACCCACATCACAGACCACAATGTCTTCCAGATCCATTGCCGTTCTTAGGTCCCAGATAATTTTCTGCGGTTTGACCGGGCAATCGGCATCATCTCTGTGATGGTTCATCTCCTTGATAAGAGCTTCGCGCAGAGGACGAAGGTTGTTGCCTTCATGTGGCGTGCACGCAGCGGCAATGCGATCCAGAGAATGTTTAATATCACCTACCACACCAACGCAAACTGGATAATGAGCATCCACTTCGGCGGGTGAACTATCAATATGTACAATGGTGCGATCCTGTGTCGGGTGCCACAGGTGTGGGTGGTATTCCACTAAATCGTAACCCACACAAATAATCGCATCGGCATGTTCAAAACCCAGATTCACATAGTCCTGTGATTGCAAGCCGGCGCTACCGAGCGCCATGGGGTGGTGGAAAGGAATCACACCCTTGGCCATAAAGGTATTGGTAATTGGTATATTGAGTTTTTCCGCAAAAGC
>JAUVNZ010000086.1 GCA_030599435.1 Gammaproteobacteria bacterium
GAGCGTATGAAATTCGATGAATGTAATTATCAGGGCCGTTAGCGTTAACACCATTCGAACAAGTCGGTTGGGCAATTGAAAAAAACGTAGCTCAAAACATAGCCGCCAGCCAAGCAAAAAAATGCTAAATAAAACAACTGTTGCGGGCAGGTGAGTCAGATGAGGAATGAATGCCAGCAACAGGCCGGACATCAGCCATATATTAGTGACGTCGACAAATTGAATGCGTTGCAAAAGTCTGTTGAATGCATTATTCATAATTGCGAACCATGCTAATCATCAGCTGAAATATTATTTACAGACGTAACACCCGGGTATAGCGCTAATGCCTCCAGGCAGCGGTGTCGATGATCGGGTCCATGGCCTAATGGTATCAGCTGGTTTGGTAAGCGCAGGCCATAATTGTATTGCATGGCATCTGCATCCAGTATCCAACGAGTCAGTCGTGACAAACGAGCTTCTGTTTCAAGATCGGTTAGTGTTTCCCAGTCCAGCCAAAGTTCTTCTGCTCGATCTCCACCAAATTGTTTTGTGTGCATTCCCTGTTGACGCGCATATGTTTTCCAATGCACGTGACGAAGTGAATCCCCCTGTTGATAATTACGTAAACCTGCAAAATCATCACAACCATTACCGCGGTCACCAGTGAGATTAAAATGATAAAGCGACTCACGAGGCAATTCATGTTGTTTATCAGGTGCAGGGTAAACAAGATATTGAACATTAAAATGCGCATAAGACCAGGCTTTAAATAATCCAAGCGGGAAAATTGTTTTTATAGTGATGCGATCTAGTTGTTTTCTGCCGCGTTTGCTACTAAGTAGCGTAGGTTCCACACGTACCCATTGATTGGCGGCAATGTCTGTGAAAAGAGGTTGCCCACTCGGGAAATCAAGTCGTATTGAAAACCTATTAGGGTAATGGCTGTTATCCAGGATGATAGGCACACGAATTACATCCCCGCAGAAAACTGGAGCGATATGGCCAACATCAATTTTAATATGCAACAGGTTCCGGTAGGTATGTAAAATGGCAACGATGCTTAAACTAGCTAGCAGAAAAACCAGTATGAACCCAAGACTGTTATTGTAGTTCAGGGCACCAATCAGCATGACTAACCCAGCTACTGCAAAAAATATTCCGCGTTTGGTGGGTAAAATATAAACGCGACGTTGGACTAATTTGATTGGTCCAGTTTCAGGACCCTCGCCTTTTAGAAAACGGGCCAGACTAAATCGATGACGGGTTTTTTGGCTGAATAATGGTTTTTTCAGAATCTGTGTGGTGGACATCAATCACCTCATGGAATCGAGACAGATTCCAATAGGGACACGAGTGTAGCGGGGTCCTGTTCACCACTATCAGCAACAGGCTGTAATCGATGGGAGACTACGTGCGGTAAAACCATTTGCACATCTTCAGGTAATACATGATCTCGCTCTGCCATTAACGCCCAGGCCTGAGCACAATGTAATAAGGCCAGTCCAGCACGGGGAGAAAGACCAGCAGTAATGTGCGAAGACTGGCGAGAATAATCCAGTAAAGCTTGTACGTAATCCAGCAAGGCATCAGACACATGGATGTTTGTCACTGCATTTTGAATTTTAGTTAATTGCTCTGGGTTAACGCTGGCTTGCATCGCTTTGAGCATTTCACGCCGATCCCCACCGGCGAGTAATTCCCGCTCTGCTTTGGCGTCAGGGTATCCCAATGAAATGCGCATCAAAAACCGATCAAGCTGGCTTTCCGGTAATGGAAAGGTGCCTGTCTGGTAGGTCGGATTCTGGGTAGCGATCACGAAAAAGGGGTTAGGTAAAACTCGGGTCTCGCCTTCAATGGTGACCTGTTGTTCTTCCATGGCTTCCAGCAGGGCACTTTGTGCCTTGGGTGTAGCGCGGTTGATTTCATCAGCCAGAATTAATTCAGCAAAAATTGGGCCCGGCTGAAAATGAAAAGCTCCCTGGTCTTTGTTGAATATGGAAACACCAAGGATATCCGCTGGCAAAAGATCGCTGGTGAATTGAATACGGTTGTATTGCAGCCCCAGAGTTTGTGCCAGCACGTGAGCCAGTGTGGTTTTGCCCACCCCAGGTTGATCTTCGATCAATAAATGACCACGAGCTAGAAGACAGGCCAGGGCAAGTCGGATTTCGTGTTCCTTGCCGAGGATGATCTGGCTGGTTTGATCCACCACCTGGTCGAGGGCCTGTTTCAGGCTGCCATCCAGGGGATTATTGATAGCTGTTGCTTGTGTGTTCATATGGTTTCTGACGATTTAATCATGAATGGCCTGGTGCTTAGTACACTATCGGCCGGGTTTTTCAGCACTGTAAGCTCTCACAAGGAAGCCGATGTGCATTCAGGCTCTGGGCCTCATTCCTTTACTTTCTCAACTCATCCCACCTTGCCTATGGTTGATACCTCAGCCAATTCAATTTAGACTATATAATTGTATCAGATTGTTAAGTTTTTGCTGTAATCTATTGATTTTTCATTCATTTTGTCTACACTCATACTAGGAATGTCAAGCTGCCATAGCAGGGGGAGAACCATGAAAAAAGACAAGCGTTTGAAAAGACGAAATCGATGGTTTTTAGCTTTGTTGGCTACTACATTTGCCACAATCGCAATTCAGCTCGCCAATCTGACCAAACTGACATCCCAAACCTCGCAAGAGGGCTTTTTCAACACGGTCGTTACTAAACTGCAAACGCTTCCAATGATCCCCAATTTGGCGAATACGTTGCCCCATGGTCAGGTGATGATCGATACCTATCAAATCGAATGGGCGATAGTCGAGGCGACAATTGCTATGGCGCTAGTCTGGATTATGTATAAACGATTCCAATATCATCGAAAGTGGCACCACAAAGAGGAAAAAGCCCGATTCAATAAAGACTTATAGCCACTGCACACCTATGGACTGCACATCTATGGGTAGTTGTAATAAATAAGATCGTTGCAACCGCGATTCACCTGCTGCGTTTCATACCCCCAAGATAACCCACACCTCAGCACTCCTGGGCTCATGGTTTAAACCATGAACTGGATTTTTGTACGGTCACAGTTAGACAATTAATGGAGATGATAGGTGAATACTTTTCCCACCATTGCGATAAAAATTAGGTAAAATGTCAGGTTCTTTTTTGAGTGGTTTGCTACGAGAACCCGTTCATTAGTTATAGCATTAGATAGAGAGACTATGTTTTTCCAGGATCGTTTTGATGTAATTGTTGTAGGTGGCGGTCATGCCGGTACCGAGGCTGCGCTGGCTTCGGCGCGCTGTGGTGCGCGCACCGTTCTGCTGACCCACAACATCGAAACCCTGGGCCAGATGTCCTGTAATCCTGCCATTGGTGGTATTGGCAAAGGGCATTTAGTGAAAGAGGTGGATGCGCTTGGCGGTATTATGGCTAAAGCAGCGGATAAAGGGGGCATTCAATTTCGTCGTCTTAATGCCCGTAAAGGCCCTGCGGTAAGAGCAACCCGCGCCCAGGCTGACCGATTGCTATACAAACAAGCGATTAGAACCACATTAGAAGGCACGCCCAACCTTACGATTTTTCAACAGGCCGTCGATGACTTGCTGGTAGAAGATGGGCGCATCATTGGTGTCCTGACCCAGATGGGACTTAAGTTTCAGGCCCCCACCGTGGTATTAACGGTGGGCACCTTTCTCGGTGGCATTATCCACATCGGTTTGGAAAGTCATCAAGGTGGGCGGGCGGGCGATCCACCAGCGAATGCTTTGGCAAAACGTTTACGTGAGTTACCGTTTCGAGTCGATCGCCTGAAAACCGGTACCCCGCCACGTCTTGATGGTAAAACCATCGATTATTCAGAGCTGGAAGAACAGCCTGGTGATGATCCACGGCCGGTATTTTCCTTTATGGGCTCAGTTGAAGACCATCCCCGCCAGGTGTCCTGTCACATTACCCATACTAATGAACAAACTCATGACATTATTCGCGCCGGGCTGGATCGTTCCCCCATGTATAGCGGTGTGATCGAGGGCGTGGGGCCGCGTTATTGTCCGTCTATCGAAGATAAGGTGATGCGTTTTGCTGATAAAAATTCGCATCAGATTTTTGTGGAACCAGAAGGTCTCACCACCAATGAGGTTTACCCCAACGGCATTTCCACCAGCCTGCCTTTTGATGTGCAATATGAGTTGGTGCGTTCAATGAAAGGGTTTGAGAATGTCTCCATTACTCGCCCAGGTTATGCTATCGAATACGATTACTTTGATCCTCGTGATCTCAGGCCTTCACTTGAAACCAAACACCTGCCTGGACTTTATTTTGCGGGCCAGATCAATGGCACTACTGGTTACGAAGAAGCTGCGGCGCAAGGATTGGTGGCGGGCCTGAATGCAGCACGTCAGTCGCAGGATAAAGAAGCCTGGTCACCGCGACGCGATGAGGCATACATTGGTGTGCTCATTGATGACCTTAGTACCAGCGGCACTCAGGAACCTTATCGTATGTTTACCTCAAGGGCTGAGTATCGTTTGTTGTTGCGTGAAGACAACGCTGATTTACGGTTGACGCCCGTGGCTCGAGACATGGGTTTGATCGAAAACGAACGTTGGCAGGCTTTTGAACAAAAACGTGAGGCCATTGAGCAGGAAAGCCAACGTTTGCGTGATATCTGTTTGCGACCCAGTGAGTTAAGTGAAGCCGAGTCCAGTTCGGTATTTGGGCAACCGTTAAATAAAGAAGCGCGTTTGTCAGAGTTATTGAAACGTCCCAATGTAACTTACGCCAAGCTGATGACTCTATCCGTTGCGGGAGCCGTTGAAGGGCAGGCAGAGCTTGATCCAGTCGTTGCAGAGCAGGTGGAAATACAAATTAAATATGCTGGTTATATAGATCGTCAGCGTGATGAAATTTTACGCCAACAACGTCAGGAAGGGATGCCTTTGCCTGACGACATGAATTATAGTCAGGTACGCGGTTTGTCTAACGAGGTTTGCCAAAAACTCGAAAATAGTCGGCCAACAACAGTGGGCCAGGCCTCACGTATATCCGGGGTAACACCTGCAGCAATTTCTCTGTTACTGGTGCACATGAAAAAACGCGGAGCACTTGTAAACAAAACGGCAAAACAAGCGAGTTAAATGCAAGTAAATAACAAATCACTCAGGTTTAATCATAAGGAGATAATAATGAAAAAAATGATTTTGGTATTAGGGATAATGTTTGTATCTTCAGTCGTTTTTGCTGGAGGTGACCATAAAGGTGGTCATGATGGTTCTGGAATGAATAACAATGGCATGATCACAATAAAAAGCGCCAATAGCGTTAAAGTTACACTGGATAAACTGGAAGCAGTACTGAAGAAAAAAGGTATCACTATAGCCGTGCGCTGGAGCCACAGTGACAATGGTAACAAGGTCGGTATTCCTTTGCGCCCGACCGAGTTGTTGATTTTTGGTAATCCCAAGCTGGGTACCAATATGTTTACCAGTAATCAGACATCAGGTATTGATTTGCCCATGAAGGCACTGGCCTGGGAAGACGAAAAAGGCCAAGTGTGGTTGACCTATAATGATCCGGCCTATATTGCCAAACGCCACAATATTAAAGACCGGGCTAAAGTTGTAGCGAAAATGACTGGCGCCTTGGGCAAACTTACTGGCGTCGCGACCAAACCATAATAATCAGTAAGTTAGAAAGCAGTTAACGTAAAACGGGGGCAGATATGGGGCTGGAGTCCGTTCTGTCCTCGGGATTAAATCAACTGGGCCTGAATTGTTCGCTTGCAGTTCAGGCTCAGCTTCGCGATTATGTACATCTCATCGACAAGTGGAACCGGGTTTATAATTTAACCTCGGTACGCGATCCCGCAGAAATGGTGACGCGTCATTTGCTTGATAGTTTGGCTATTCAACCTTACCTGCAAGGGTCGCGGGTTCTGGATGTGGGTTGCGGCGCAGGATTACCTGGGTTGCCGCTGGCCATAGTTAATAAAGAGGTTTGTCCCGAGCGGGAATTTGTGTTGCTCGATAGCAACAGTAAAAAAACCCGCTTCGTTCAGCAGGTTATATCTGAGCTTGGGCTGACCAATGTGCAGGTAGTGCACGAGCGAGCCGAGAATTTTTGTCCCACAAAATTGTTCGATGTGGTGGTATCCCGCGCCTTTGCTTCAGTTGCAGACATGTTGAAAAATTCTGGTCAGCATTGTGCCACTGACGGTGTATTGTTGGCGATGAAGGGAACAGACCCTGCGGCAGAATTGCTGGAGATACCGACGGCTCTTGCTAGTAAGTACGTAGTAGACGCGGTGTACCCACTGAAGGTGCCCGGGCTGGAAGGGCAGCGTCACCTGGTGATTCTAAAGCCGGCGGGAAGCAAATAAACGAACAGACATTACGAACAGGCAAAATGGATACAAAAATGGGCAAAATCATTGCGGTAACTAACCAAAAGGGCGGGGTAGGTAAAACAACCACCAGCGTCAATTTGGCTGCCTCTTTGGTTGCGACCAAACGCAAGGTGCTGCTAGTTGATATTGATCCACAGGGTAATGCCACCATGGGCAGCGGTGTTAATAAACACGAGGTGGAATTATCCAGCTATCACGTACTAATGGAAGAAGCGACTGTGGCCGAGGCCGTCGTGACTACAAAAGAGGCAGGTTATGATTTACTGCCATCCAATGCTGATCTTACAGCCGCGGAAGTACAACTGTTACAACAAACCCGACGCGAACGTCGTTTGCGTGACGCCCTGGTCGAAATCATTGGCGATTACGATTACATCCTGATTGATTGTCCTCCCTCCCTGAACATGCTGACCCTTAATGCATTGGTGGCATCTCAGGCGGTAATGATTCCCATGCAATGCGAGTACTATGCGCTTGAAGGTTTGACTGCACTGGTTAATACCATCGAAGAAGTGCGCAGCTCCCTGAATC
>JAUVNZ010000188.1 GCA_030599435.1 Gammaproteobacteria bacterium
CGACTTGCACTTGATGAAGAGGGGTTGGAAGATTTCCAGTAAGCGTAGGCTCGATCAGCTGGAAAATTTAGAACCAGAAATATGATGTAAACCAGAAAACCCAGGACAATATAACGGACATTAAAAGCCAAGGGACCTCCTATTGAGTCTGAGCGAAAAAGATTGAGATTCAAAATGTTCAAATTCAAGGCGCGAATTGCACGTAATAGTTAGCTATTGCGAACTTTCTTAATAACAGGAAAGGCAACGAAGAAGCTGGATATTTTGGACTCAAGATTTACGTTCATGACTTAATCGGAGGTTCCTTCAACTTCACGTCGCAGCCTCAAACACCAAACGAGCATCAACCCTGCCGGGCTCTTGTTTCACTTCAAAAACACTGTTTTCGATACTCACTCCGTGACGGGTATTCAACAGTACCAACCATCGCATAACGTCATCAAAATTCGCAGCTTCCATCCACACACGAACACGTTTTTCACCGTCGGGCTGTACACGTTTAAGAGAAACACCAAGTCGCCCACTCTTGGCCGTGCGATCAATCACACTTAACAAAGACTGACCTCCGGTTGACTTGGCACGTTTGCTACCGCTACCTCGAAGTTTTTTAACTTCTTGCGCTGCCTGCTGCATCCACTGCAGTGTCGAGGCTTGTTCCGTGGTGCTGACACGTAAATTATCCACTGTATTTGTTAGCGGCTCCCACACCACAATATAAATCAGCATCAGCCCTAATAATACTGCTCCACTGATCACCAAATGTCGTTCACGTTGCTCCAGGCTGGCTAACCACTCTTTCATGCGCCACCCCCGTTAGACATTCCTTTTATCGAAAGTCGGCTTTCTACTTTGCCATTTCGCGAACTGGCAGAAACTATTTCTACGCTTAACCTGGCCTCATCTATTAAACGCTGTTTAAGTTTATCCAGGGTTTGTAAATCTGGCAGATTAAGGCCCACATCAAGTTTGTCGCCTTTATAACGCAGACTACTGAGAGTGATGCCTTGTGTTTCTTTGAAAATTTTCCCAGCCTGCGCCAGCAATGTCAGCAAGCTGTTATCGCCACCGCCTCCACGCAGTTTTTCAAGAGCGCGGGTCATAAGTTCTTTTTCACTACCCGGCACCAGACGACTACCCGGCATTGCTTGTTTGAATATTGATGTTATTTCTGCTTGTTGTTCATCAGCAAGTGCTGACAACCGAATGTAATCGGTAATAAAAATTCCCACCTGCAATAACACCCAGACTGCGCACAGGATTAATGCTGTCCGCCAGGGACGCAACATTTTCCCAACCTGTTCCTTGCGGCTGTAGTCACCCTGTAATAAATTAATCGCGCTGTTTTCATCGAACCCCTGAGCCAGCAATACACCACAAGGCTCGTCAGACTGGTATACAACTAGTTCGACTGAATTTTCTTCACACACTGCAGCCAACTTATCTTGAATTGCAGATCCTTCAAAAAGATCTTCCAGCTCCTCACCACAACCAACAACAGTTAGCGAAGATGGAAAAGACTCACCCGAATTATCCAGACTAGCCTGTAATACTGAATTTATATTTTCTGCTTCAAAAGCCAGGCCAGTTTGTGCTCCGGTACGCATCAAGGCATGTGCGCCATTAATCACCAATGACCATTGTTTTGTATCAGTATCTTCATCCCATTGCACACCAAATACTTCAGGACTCATAACATCTGGATGAAGCCCAGCTTTTTTAAAATGCGCAAGCCAGGATTCGAGTGAATCGCGAGATACCACCGCATTGGATACCTTACCCTCTTCATCTCGATTGCCTATCGCTACATGTAAATCATCTACATCATCTACCAGCTGATCTTCCAACGCGTAGGGGATGGCCCTGGCCAACTTTTGCCCTTTTATGTCAGGTAATTCGGCTTGCGCCAGAAGCACATTTTCAGCGGGCACAAGCACGATAACTCGCGCACCCGCCGCCTGTACCGCTGCATCTTTCAAACTGCCATGAAATAGCGAACCGGCGGGACGGTCAGTATCACGCAGCACCCAGCTAGCAGGGGTCTCCTCAATGCTAGCAACATCTACGCTACTACCGGCCATACCAAACCAATGGTCCGGCAGCTGTAATACTAGTTGTTTACGCATTCCTGTATTCCATTAAAAATTTCCACTGACAATTTTCCATTAACGAGTCCCACTGTCCTTCTATTATCACCTTCTATATATCAATAGGTGCCTATGCTCCTGCGAATAGTGGCTACCTTATCATTTCTTCGTTCCAACAGGCTGAACATATAGAGCTGGGTACGGCCTATGGTCGCGTTTACGGACACCATGAAATAATCGCTTTTGATGTCGAACAACTTGTTATCGACAGTGATCTGGTAATCATCAAGCAATTTTTTCTCAAAATCCGCTTTATTTTCAAAAGCATTCTCTTTTCGAAGCTCAACCAGCCCACCAGCAATGCTCGTTGTCATGTCCTTATGCAAGCTTAACAATACCGTTTCTGATGCCGTATTTACATTGATTGTGGTCGGTATTGGTAATGTGCTTACTAGCGGTAACAGAACATTCACATCCTCAGGTGACATATCCAGCATGGCGCCCAGTTCCGAGGGGCTGGCCATAAACTGATTAGCCGCTCGATACGGAATATCTGCATTAAGGTATTCCAGATCTTCAGCCCCATCAGCAGAAGAATTAAGGTCTGCATCAATCCAGTCAGCTACACGATTAGCCATGAAAGGTGATATCTGTATTTCTTCGTTTGCCGCACTGACCTGCGCCAACACAGTTTGAAAGGCCTTAACCTGTGCCGGATCCATCTTATTGCTCCCATCGACAAGGTTATTAAGATTAAACCGACCTTGCATATCTTCAACGCTGCCCGCAACAGACCCACCTTCCACGACTGTTGGTGGTAGGGGTATGGCCCAGTCTTCAAGCAAACTATCCACATCGCCCGTGTCTTTTTTATCTTTCGCTAAAACCTGAGCAGCCAGTTCTTCCATACCCAATGCATACATATAGGCCTGGTCAACTTCCAGCATATTGCCAGTGCGACGTATATCCAACGTTTGTCTTGTCGCCATTGCCACAGCTACTACACTCACCAGCGCTGCAATTAGAATCGCTGTAATTAATGCCACGCCACCTTGCTTATGTGGACCGCTATATTTTCTCAAAACAAACATTAGCCAGGCACCCGAAATAATCGCGTAATGCGGCCTTCGGCCTCAGTTTCCAAAGTCACTTCCACTGCCTGTGGAGGATCATCTGAAGGTTGAACGCCCACTGAATTGCCGGGCCAGGCATCAACCCATTCCTGTTTATCCTGCCCGGACTGCTGATCTGATTTTTGAACCGACAAGAAACGCAGTTCCATTCGCGTTACACCGTCTAGCAATACAGTTTCCAGCGGTTTGCTGTCCTGCGCTCTATCTAGCACATTCCAGTAGGCTCGAATCAACTTGTCTTCTCGCACGCCATAAGCAACACGTTGTAAATTACTGCGGGCACGACCAACCGGATTTCGCCAGCCACCTCGAGTGAGCTCCAACTGAAATTGGCCAACCTCGGCACTCGACAACGCCAACTGACTATCTCCATATTCATCACGAATTCGGCGATTGGTCGTTTGTTCAATATCACGACTCAACCACAAAAAACTGGTTTGCAACTGTGCCAGCCTTTCTGCGTGTTTATTGGTTGCCTGACGTTCAGTTATGATGGCATTTAAACCGCCATACGCCATAGCCGCCATCAATGCGAAGATTCCCATAGCCACCAGCAGTTCCAGTAAAGTGAAGCCTGATTGCCTGTGCACCCTCATCTTATGGATACTCATGGCTTACCAACAAACCCGGTTAAAGTAACCAGTGGTGATTCATCGTCTTCATCTAATCGCACCATGACATCCACTTTGCGAATTAGGTCAAAACCATCGGGTGTTTTTGTTACTTTGGTCGACCAGTACCACTCCTGCTTTGCCATCAGCGAACTACCCTTAGTGGTTTTAGTGGCAGGCCATTGTTTAGCAAGCTGCATTTCAGCCATTTTATTCATCGCCACCCAATGAGCATAGGTACGTTGCTGCAGTCCAGAAGCA
>JAUVNZ010000199.1 GCA_030599435.1 Gammaproteobacteria bacterium
AGGAAATTGATTATCAAAAGCCTTCAAAATAAAGCGCTTAACCAATTCGCTAAGCTGACTCTTAAAAACTGTGCAGTCTATAGTAAACGTTGAATGTCTGCTTTTGGGCAACTAAGCTGATTTCTACTACAAATCCCGAATGACCACTAACGCTGCATAGCGGACGTTCAATGAGCCTTGTTAATTCGAAGCTAAAGCTTCACCACCAATACTGGGCACTCTGCACTACCAATCACTCGCTCAGAGACACTACCAACTAACAGACGTTCCAGCCCAGTTCTTCCATGGCTACCCATAACAATAAGATCAGCGCCATGTTCTTTAGCGCTTTCAATAATAGCCTCATCAGGTTGACCAACGCGTACATCGATATCAACCTTGACTGATGACTCTGCCATGAGAGTTTGAACCTGTTTGGCTAAAGCTTCTGCATCTTCACGCAATCGTTCGTCAGTGGCGACAGAAACCACGGTAACAGGAACTTCGCATTTCTTGACAAGATTCAACACGGTAGCGGCAGCTGCATCACTATTACGTGAACCATCTACTGGCAGAACAATGCCATTGCCATTAATTCTGGCTTCACGCGGTACTACCAGTACATCGCTGTGGGTATGGCCAATAACTTTCTCAGTGGAACTGCCCAGCATAACGCGCAGCAGATCACTCTTGTCGCGACGAGCCATGACAATAATATCCATTGCACTGGCTTCTGCCTGTTCCACAATTTCAGTATAGGGGTCTTCGCCATGTCCCAGTAGAATTTCACAGCTAACACCTTCAGCCTCGGCTCTTGCTCTAACAGCAAGTAATCGTTCAACCACGGCCTTCTTCTCCTGGTCGTGTATAGGCTGAGCAAGTGGGGACTCAAAATCTGGCGTGGCTAGCACACTGAAAGCAAAGAGTTCTGATTTACAACGCCTTGCCATGTTGATGGCCTCACGAATAGCACCATCACTGTATTCCGTGGCAGTGGTTACCAACATAATTCGTTCCATTCGACCTGTGGGTGAAAGTTGATGAACCGCTGTAGGTTCAGGTGGTGTAAACGTGCCCACCGGTGCATTGATGGCCGCCAGTTTTTCACGATGAGAACGCATACCTTTGACCAAAGCAGATAAAACAATGGTGGCGCCAACAGCCAAAGCAAAGATAAGTAAACCAAAACTCAGGTCCTGTAAAAATTTCGAGGTGGAATCACTTAGGCGATCAATTTGTTCAAGTTCAGATAGGTAAACAGGTATAACCACGGCGCGACTGATTAACGCCAGCATCATGATGACACCCATGACAATTTTCACCATGTAGGGTTTTACATAGGTGGTACCAATGGCACCCAGTTGAATGCCGAACAATGAACCGGCGAGGATGATCATGGCCAGACGAATGTCTACGTAACCGGCCCAGGCAAACTTGATGGTTCCACCCATGCCCATAACAAAGGCGATAACCAGTTCGGTGGCTGAGGCAATCAGCCCTGGTACGCCGAGTACATACATCATAGCCGGCACACCAATAAACCCGCCCACTGCGATAGTGGCAGCTAACATGCCGGTGGCTAATCCGATAGGAATGGTAAACAGTACTGAAATTTTGGCGTCAATGGATTTGAAGTAAACCATGGTGTACGGAATGTTTACCGACTGAACCCACTTTGCCAGGCTGGTGGTTTTTTCTTCGTCCGGATTTTCCGAATGCATCATTTTCCAGACGTCGCGTAATACATAACCACCAACAATAGCCAGCACCACAATGAACACCGACGATACATAGAGGTTGGAACCGGCCTTACCAAACACTTCGCGTATGGTTTCCTGTACCCCTGCACCATAAAGTACCCCGGCCTCGGCCGAGACGCCCAATACAAGGCCTAACTTGACATCTACCGGACCAAATTTGTGGCGCTTCATTGAGCCGACGAATGCCTTGGGGAATTTATGCGCCATGTTGGAGGCCACCGCCATGATGGCGGTAACACCCAGATTCATCATTGCCGGGGTAAGCACAAAGGCGCCACCGGAACCGATGAAGCCGCTAACCAGTCCGCCAACAAAACCCACCACGAAAAGGAAAGCGACAGTGCCAATATTCAAATCAATAAAACTGATGTCCATTATCTACTCCGCTACTTTTTGGTGGTTTTGGCTTTAACGCCAAAGAGATCCCAGATCTGGCCGGTGAAATTGCCGTGAATAATGGAAAAACCGAAAGCGATGCCGACAGGGATAATGAAATACCAGCGTCCTTCCCGAGAAAACTCCAGGATGGTCTCGTTATAGAGGTAGAGCAGAAAGTAGAGGCCTACACTAATCGCCCCATAGACTACGGTGCGGACCAGTACGCGTTTGCTTTCGACAGGCATGTTCTTTCCTTTTCCGTTATTTATAACTAGTCAGTAGTTTTCAGAAACAACCTGAAACCACCAAAGCGTGCATTCGTTAGGAGAGCACGAGATCGTCCACCCCGGTGGAGATGGCGTTGCTGTTATTAGAATTAGCGCTAGAGTTTTTGCTTTGAGAAGACGGCTTGTTGGCCGTTTGAGACTACTCAGGTTTCTGCCTCTCCAATATATTCCAGAAAAGAAATCTATTGGATGGGGTTCTGCAAAATTGATAAGGGTAAAAAACTTTATCTCTTCTAATGGCGGGTGATAATGCAGGATAGTCAGGGGCTGTTCAAATGAATAAACAATTGCTAATATTCCTATATGGAATACCGTAACCTCCCTGATCTGAGAGCACTGGCGACCCTGAGGGCGGTGGTAGAGCTTGGTGGAGTAGAAGAGGCGGGGCGTGCGTTGCATGTAGGACAGCCTGCGGTGACCAAGCGATTACGCTCATTAGATGCCTGCTATGGAATGAAACTAATGCAGCGTCAGGGGCGGCGCCTGAAACTCACCCCAGCTGGTGAGAGGGTGGTTAACTATGCGAGATTGGTGCTCGATCATCAGACTTCTTTGCTGGATGACCTCAATTCACTACGTGAGGGAGAAAATCGTCTGCGCCTTGAAGTGACTTCCTCTATTGGTGAGCATTTACTGCCTGAGCTTTTACTGCGTTTTGATGAGGCTTATCCGGAATATCGTATTGAGAGCCGGATGGGGTATACGCGACGCATCCAGACCCGTCTTGCGACTGGCCTTTCTGATATGGCGTTGTTGGAACAGGCGCCAGATCATCCTGACATCCTGGTACAAAAATGGATGGATGATGAATTGATGCTGGTTTGTGGCCCAACACATTCACTTTGGGGTAAAGAGTTGATGCCAATTGCGGAACTTGAAAAGTTGCGCTTTGTGCTGCGTGAATCGCAATCCTCCACCCGAGCTCTTCTTGATAAGGCTCTCAAGGACATTGGTATCGAAAAAATACCGGTTGCAATGGAAGTTGGCTCAACCGACACCATTGTGGAAATGTTAGAACGCGGCAAACATGTCAGCTTCCTGCCACGTTTTGCAGTGGAAGAGGCTCTATCTGAGGGCAGTCTTTATCATATAAAGATTCAGGGACTGCGCATACAACGAACCACATGGATAGCGCGTACTCGTTCCAGTTTGAACAGTCCGGTCTCAGAAGCATTTATTCGGTTGTTAAGGGAGAAGCCATCCCTTCGTTAGAGAATAGTGAATGACTATTATCGTTGCAAAACGCTCAATGAGAGCAAGAAAACAGATGAAATATGCCGAATGACTGCTTTATACGGCGATTTCAACCGGTCGACGCAACACTTTAATCTTATAACAAAAAGATGGAGTGTTGACTATGAAACAAAGAAAGCGAATCTATTACACGCAAGCACAGCAGTCTCAAATGTGGGATCGATGGCAAAAGGGAGAGTCATTACATTCCATCGCCAAACTTTTTGACA
>JAUVNZ010000238.1 GCA_030599435.1 Gammaproteobacteria bacterium
ATGAGACAAATCGTACTTGATACAGAAACTACCGGTCTGGAACCTTCGCAAGGGCATCGCATTATTGAAATTGGTTGCGTGGAGCTGGTTAACCGTCGACTTACCGGCAACCATTATCACCAATACATACAGCCTGACAGAGAGATAGATGAAGGCGCCATTGAAGTGCATGGTATTAGTAACGAGTTTTTGATGGATAAACCATTGTTTGCTGATGTGGTTGAAGATTTTATGGATTTTGTGCGTGGCGCTGAGCTGGTCATTCACAATGCACCCTTCGATGTTGGTTTTATTAATCACGAATTAAAATTACTGAAAGGCTCTCACGGTAAGTTGGAGACACATTGCACGGTGCTGGACACATTGGCGCTCGCTCGCAAGATGCATCCAGGCCAGAAGAATAGTCTGGATGCTTTATGTAAACGTTATGAAGTAAATAATTCACATCGTGAATTACACGGCGCATTACTGGATGCCGAGATTCTATCTGATGTTTATTTGTTGATGACTGGCGGGCAAACTAGTTTATTGCTTGGCGGGTTGGGTGATGAATCACAATCGTCAGTTGATGGGGGTATTCGTCGCCTGGCAAGCGATAGACCACGACTAAAGGTAGTGAAAGCAATGGATAAAGAACAGACTGCGCATGAAGCCCGTTTGTTATCCATCAGTGAAGCCAGTGGCGGGAAATGTCTTTGGGAGAGTGGTAATGGAGAGTAAAAGATTTTAATGCTCTAACGTTTTTTTAAGAGTTTTTATTTGTAGTAGTCACGGTACCAAAGAATAAATTTTTCAATGCCATCCTCAATGCTGGTGTCTGGTTTGTAACCAACGTCAGCAACCAAACCTTGAACATCAGCGTAAGTCTCGGGCACATCGCCAGGTTGTAGTGGCAGCATGTTCATCTCCGCCTTTTTGCCCAGGTTTTTTTCTAACAACTCAATGAAATACATAAGCTCAACAGTATCATTGTTACCTATGTTGTAGAGGCGATAGGGTGCGCGACTACTGCTGGCATCCGGGGTATCGCTCGACCAATTTTCGTTCGGCTGTGCGACATGATCCAGTGTGCGGATGACACCTTCGACGATGTCATCAATGTAAGTAAAATCTCGGCGATGTTTACCGTAGTTGTATACATCAATTGGTTTACCAGCAAGGATGTTTTTAGCAAACTTGATTGGAGCCATGTCGGGACGACCCCAGGGGCCATACACAGTAAAGAAACGTAGTCCGGTAGTGGGGAGGTTATATAAGTGGCTATAGGTATGCGCCATGAGTTCGTTAGATTTTTTGGTTGCAGCATAAAGGCTTAAAGGGTGATCGACATTATCATGTACCGAATAAGGCATGCTGGTGTTGGCACCGTATACAGAACTGCTGGAAGCATAAACCAGATGTTCTACATTATTGTGGCGACAGCCTTCAAGAATGTTGGCGAAGCCCATTAAGTTGGTATCAACGTAGGCCAGGGGATTTTCTAACGAGTAACGCACTCCCGCTTGTGCTGCCATATTAACAACCCGGTCTGGTTTGTATTGTTTGAAAATTCCTTCCATAGCTTCCCGATCCGCGATATCAACACGACAATCGGTATAGGCAGAATGAGTAAGAGTTCGTTCCAGGCGGGCTTGTTTGAGGCTGATGTCGTAGTAGTCATTCAAATTGTCGATACCGATGACTTCATCACCACGTTCCAGTAAACGCAGGGCGAGGGCGGAACCGATAAAACCGGCAGCGCCGGTGACTAAAACTTTCATTGGAGATGCTCTTAAGTGTGATGTTGGTGAATGGTGTTGATTATACGTTTATAAACGTCCATCCACATCTTCTTTAGCGAAAAGGTATTTGGCATCAAACACAATGTGTTTGGATTTACCGAAAGCACGAATAGCCTGGGGACCCAACTCACGGAATTTGTCATGTGCTACGGCGATGATAATGGCATCGTAAGTTCCAGCCTGGGGTTCATCAATGAGATGAATGCCATATTCATCATGGGCCTCTTTTTTTGAAACCCACGGGTCGTAAATATCTACTTTGCCATGGTATTCGGTCAGCCTTTCAACAATGTCCACCACGCGGGTATTTCTCAGATCAGGACAGTTTTCCTTGAAGGCCAGCCCCAGAATCAATATACGGCCGTCGACAATGCTGATGCCATTTTTTGCCATCAATTTGATACTGCAGTCCGCGACGTATTCACCCATGCCGTCATTAAGAATGCGTGAGGCCGGGATGATGGTTGGTTGATACCCTGCTTGCTGCGCTTTATGGGTCAGATAGTAGGGGTCGACACCAATGCAGTGTCCACCCACGAGACCAGGACGGAAGGGCAGGAAATTCCATTTGGTTCCTGCAGCCTCCAGTACTTCCTGTGTATCGATACCAATGCGCTGAAAAATCAGCGCCAGTTCGTTGATCAGTCCAATGTTTACGTCACGTTGAGTGTTTTCAATGACTTTGGAGGCTTCCGCAACTTTGATGGAGCTGGTTTTGTGAGTACCGGCGGTAATAATGCTTGAGTATAAATTATCAACATAATCAGCAGCTTCAGAAGTTGATCCAGAAGTTACTTTAAGTATGTTAGTGACTCGATGCTCTTTATCACCAGGGTTGATGCGTTCGGGGCTATAGCCAGCAAAAAAATCCTTATTGAATTTGAGTCCTGATTCAGCCTCCATGATGGGCACACATATCTCTTCTGTGGCACCTGGATAAACTGTGGATTCAAAGATGGCAACATCTCCTTTACCAAGCAATTTACCTACGGTTTGACTGGCTGACTTCAGAGGAGACAGGTCGGGTCGTTTAATTTCATCAATAGGAGTGGGGACTGTCACTATGTAAACGTTACAATCAGCTAGTTCTGCGGGATTGCTGCTGAATACAAGCTGTGACGCTTCTTTGAGCTCATCTTCATTCACCTCAAGGGTGCTGTCTTTGCCCGACCTTAATTCGTTTATTCGTGCCTCATTTATATCCAGCCCCATGGTTGGATAATGTTTACCCAATTCCACAGCCAGTGGCAGGCCAACGTAACCCAGGCCAACGATGCCAATGCGGGTGTCTTTTAAGTCAAACAAGCAGCTTTTCCTTCAAGGCTTTTTTGAGATATTTTTTACTATGGTCATGTGATTTATGTTTATTAAGGTCGGCCAATGCAGTAATAGCTAAAACCATCGGCTCGCAGACGTGCTGAATCGTACAGATTTCGACCATCGAAAACGGTTGGTTCGCTGAGTTGGGCTTTGATTAGATCGAAATCTGGGCTGCGAAATGCGCTCCACTCAGTGACCACAGTCAAAGCATCTGCGCCTTTCAGAGCAGCACTTGGTGAATCCACTAAAGCGAGATCATCTCGGTCTCCGTAGATTCGTCTGGCCTCGTCCATGGCTTC